>NZ_JBNHFL010000013.1:0-125241 GCF_059090205.1 Arthrobacter sp. CMU6 | reverse complement strand
TGACCGACATGCTGGAGCACACCAGATCGAGAAAATCACCACGGGCACCGAGCGGAAACAACTTCGGCATCGCACGCTCCATCCATCAGAGCGTTGCACCGACCAGTTGATTTTGCCCTGCTTTTCGGCCCGGTACCTGCACAAAAACTCACGACGGCGGGTGGTGCGGTTCGCGTTCGACGACGGCGGGCGGCGGACTAACCCCGCCGCTACGGCCTGGCGGCGAACCGCTCCAGCAGGTCCACGTGTCCGGAGACGATCAGCATGTCGCGGGCGGACACCTTGGTCTCCGGCCGGGCGTAGGTGAAGTCCTCGCCGGGGGATTTTACGCCCACGATCGTCACGCCGTACTTGGACCGCACCTTGGATTCCTCAAGGGTGAAACCTACGGTCTCGCGCGGCGGGTACATCTTCACGATCGCGTAGTCGTCTTCGAACTCGATGAAGTCCAGCATGCGCCCGGACACGAGGTGCGCGGCGCGGACGCCGGCGTCGGCCTCGGGGTAGATGACGTGGTTGGCGCCGATGCGGGTGAGGATCTTGCCGTGGGACGGCGTTATGGCCTTGACCCACAGGTGCTCGATGCCGAGGTCCACCAGGTTCACCGTAATGAGCACGGAGGACTCAATTGAGGTGCCCACGCCCACCACGGCTGAACTGAACTCCTGGGCGCCCAGCTGCCGCAGCGCGTCGATGTTGGTGGCGTCGGCTTCCACCACGTGGGTCAGTACGGGTGACCACTTCTGGACCAGGGTCCTGTCGCGCTCGATGGCCAGCACCTCGCGGCCCTGCTTCACCAGCTGCTCGGCGGTGGAGGAGCCGAAGCGGCCCAGCCCGATCACCAGGACCGGCGCGTTGTGGGCGGGGCGGTTGGGAGCGCCTGACGAATTAGCCAATGATGGGCCTCTCTTCCGGGTAGTGGTACAGCTGGCTGCGCTGGCGCAGGGCCAGGGCAGCGGCAAGCGTGACGGTGCCGACGCGGCCGGCGAACATCAGGGCGGACAGCACATACACGCCCTCCGGCGGCAGTTCGGCGCTGAGGTTTGTGCTCAGGCCGACGGTGGCGAAGGCTGAGATGGTTTCGAACAGCACCCGGTCCAGGGATGCGCCGCTGATGTGCAGGAGCAGGAAGGCGGATGCGGATACCAGCGTGGCGCCTGCGACGATCACCGAGATGGCCACGCGCATGGTGCCTTCCGGGATGGTGCGGCCGTAGACCTTTACGTCCGCGTCACCGCGGGCCTCGGCGATGATGGCCAGGAACATGACGGCGATCGTGGTGACCTTGATGCCGCCTGCCGTTGAGGCGGAGCCGCCGCCGGCGAACATGAGGGCGTCCGTGAGCAACATGGTGGTGGATTCCATCTGGTTCTGGTCCACCAGGTTGAAGCCGCCGGAGCGTGTCATGACTGAGGCGAACAGCGAATGCGTGATCTTGTCGCCGAGGTCCATGCCGCCGATGGTCCGGGCGTTGTCCCACTCCATGAGCGCCCAGAGCACGGTTCCGGCAGCGAGCAGGATAAACGAGACCTGGATGGTCAGCTTCGTGTGCAGGTTCCACTTTTTCCAGTTGAGCCCGTTCTGCTGCAGCACCATGACCACGGGGAAGCCGAGGCTGCCCAGGAACACGCCCAGCATGAGCGGAATGAGGATCCAGAGGTCAGTCTCGTACGGGACGATGCCGTCCGAGTGCGGGGTGAAGCCGGCGTTGTTGAAGGACGAGATGGAGTAGAAGACGCCGTGCCAGACAGACTGCCAGAACGGCTCGCCAAGGACCATGAAGCGCGGGATCAGGGCAATGGCGAGGGCGGCCTCAATCACCACGGAGGTGGTGATCACGATCCGCAGCAGCGTACCCACCTCGCCGAGGCGGCCCGCGTTGTTCATGGCCTCCTGCGCGATGAGCTTGCCGCGGACACCAAGCTTCTTGCTCACCATCAGGGCCAGCAGCGAAGCCAGCGTCAGCGTGCCGAGGCCGCCGACGAAAATGCCGACGAGGATGATCAGCTGCCCGAAGAAGGACCAGTGCACGGCGGTGGACACCACGGTGAGGCCCGTAACGCAGACGGCTGAGACCGCGGTGAAGAGGGCCTGGTGGAGCGGGGTGAAGTCGCCGGTGGCCGAGGACGCCGGCAGCGACAGCAGGGCGGTGAAGAGGACGATGACCACCACGAAGGCGCTCAGGGCAAGGCGGGCCGGCGAGGTGTTGGCAATGTCATCGATGAAGTCACGGATGCCCGTGAATATCCACAGGCCCTCACGCTCCGGCGTTGCGGGTTGCCAGCTGGCCGGGCTCTTGGACCTCGACTGGCTTTGGGTCATGTGCGGCTGTTCCTCGATTGACTCTGCTTCCTCCAGTAGTAAACCACTAAACCCCGCGCTGTGGCCGGGCCCGGGAGCAGACGGGCCTCCGGTAGCCTGTCAGTAATGACATTCCAGCCCGGACTCAGCCTCCCCGCACTGCCAACGACGGTGGTGTGGGACGCCGCCATGACGGCGTACAACTTCGGCCGGGGCCACCCCATGGCGCCTGAACGCCTCGACCTGACTGCGCGGCTGGCCTCGAGCCTGGGCCTGCTGGACCTTGCGCACGTCACGCTGTCCGCCCCGGAGGTGGCCGGCGACGGCGAACTCACCACCGTGCACAGCCCCGACTTCGTGGCCGCGGTCCGCCAGGCCAGCGACAACCCCGCCGCCGCGGATGAGTCCTACGGGCTGGGGACCGAGGATGATCCCGCCTTTGCCGGGATGCACGAGGCCGCGGCCCGTTTGGCGGGCGGCTCGCTCCTCGCGGCCGGCTCGATCCTGGACGGGTCGGCGGTCCGGGCCGTGAACTTCGGCGGCGGGCTGCACCATGCGTCTCGGAACCGCGCGAGCGGTTTTTGCGTCTACAACGATGCCGCCCTGGCGGTCCGGAAACTGCTCGACGGCGGTGTGCAGCGCGTGGCATATATCGACGTCGATGCCCACCACGGGGACGGGACGCAAAGCATCTTCTGGGACGACCCCCGTGTCCTTACCATCTCGCTGCACGAAACCGGTATGTCCCTGTTCCCCGGCACCGGCTTCGCCAATGAGATCGGCGGTCCCGAGGCCCGGGGCAGCGCCGTTAACGTGGCTCTGCCTGCGGGGACGGGGGACGCCGGCTGGCTGCGGGCTTTCCACGCGGTGGTCCCGCAGCTCGTGGGCGCCTTCGCGCCCGAGGTCATTGTCAGCCAGCACGGCTGCGACTCGCACCGGCTGGATCCCCTGACCCATCTCAACGTCAGCGTGGACGGGCAGCGCGAGGCGGCCACCGCCGTCGCGACCCTCGCCGCCCGGTACTGCGGGGACCGCTGGATCGCCACCGGCGGCGGCGGGTACCACATCACGGGCGTCGTGCCGCGGACCTGGAGCCACCTGATCGGCATCGCAGCGAACCGCCCTGTGCCGCTGCGCACCCCGGTGCCGCAGGCGTGGCGGACGTACGTGCAGGAGCGTTACGGTGTGGACACGCCCGAGAGCATGGGCGACGACGCCGACGTCTGGTGGCGCTCCTGGGAGGTGGGGTTCGATCCCAACGACGACATCGACCGCACCGTGATGGCCACGCGCAAGGAAGTCTTCCCGCTGTACGGCCTGGACCCCTGGTTCGACTAGGTTCCGTCCACCCGCGAAATAGTAGATGCCATTCGGCGTATATGTCGCTAGGGTGGGTCTCATGGTGACAGACGACGTATTTGCCGTCATTGCGGAGGCAACGCGGCGCGACATTCTCGTGTCCCTCCAAGCGGGGGACAAAGCAGTGGGGGAGCTGGTCGAGGAGCTCGCCGCCAGCCAGCCCACCATCTCCAAGCACCTCAAAGTGCTTCGTGAAGCAGACCTGGTCAGCATGCGTGCACAGGGCCAGAAGCGTTATTACGCGCTCAATCCCAAGCCGCTGGCCGGCGTCGCGAGCTGGCTGGAGACGTTCGACGTCGGAAGCGCGGCTTCTGCTGCAGCGTCACCGGACCCTGCAACCAAGCAGGCCGAGGAGGCCCAGCCCGGTTCTGCGCGGGCTGGCACCGCTGCAACCGCCGGAACCCCGGCCGGAAGTTCGGCGACCGGGGGAGCCAGCGGAGCTGCCGCCGGGGCTGCCCAGGTGCCGGACGCGTTCGCGGCGGCGGCGCATGCCGGCAGCAGGGCGGACGACGCTACCCACGCACCAGGGCGGCCGGCGAGCGGCCAGCTGAGTCCCGCCGTCGTGGTTCCCGGCGGCCAGGTGCCCGGGAGCCCCGGCCAGGACGACACCGTCCCGCAGCAGATCGGCCGGACCGTGGGCCGTGCCGCGACGAAGGCCGCCGACCTGCTGGCGAACCTGCCCAAGTTCGGCCGCAAAAAGTAACCCCGCCAAACTCGAACGGCAGAGGGCGGTTACTTGCCGAGGATCCTCACGTGGTCCGGGGTCAGCTCGGAGATCTTGCTGACGCCCAGGAGCGCCATGGTCCGGGCCATGTCCTTTTCGAGGATCTGCAGGACGCGGTCGACGCCCGCCCGGCCGCCGGCCATGAGCCCGTACAGGTAGGCGCGGCCGATGAGGGTGAAGTCGGCACCCAGCGCCAGGGCGGCGATGATGTCCGCGCCGCTCATGATGCCGGTGTCCAGCATGATCGCAGCCTTGCTGTTGTCCGCCTTGAGCGCCTTGGAAACGTCCGGGAGCAGGTGGAAGGGGATGGGTGCCCGGTCCAGCTGGCGGCCGCCGTGATTGGAGAGCACGATGCCGTCAGCGCCGTGGTCCACCACCTTGCGGGCGTCGTCCACGGTCTGGATTCCCTTGACCACCAGCTTGCCCTTCCAGGTGTCGCGCAGCCAGTCGAGGTCCTCGAAGGTGAGGGTGGGATCGAACATCGAGTTGATGAGGTCGGCCACCGTGCCCGTGTACCGCGAGAGCGAGGCGAAGGTGAGCGGCTCGTGGGTGAGGAAGTTGAACCACCAGGCCGGGCGGTAGGACGCGTCCAGGACGGTCTTCAGTGTCAGTGCCGGCGGGATGGTCATGCCGTTGCGGACGTCGCGCAGCCGGGCCCCTGCGACGGCGGTGTCCACCGTGACCATCAGGGTGTCGTTCCCGGCCTTGGCCGCGCGCTCGATCAGTTCGAGGGAACGGTCCCGGTCCGTCCAGAGGTACAGCTGGAACCAGTTCCGGCCATTGGGTGCCGCGGCGGCCACGTCCTCGATGGAGGCGGTGCCCATGGTGGAGAGCGTGTAGGGGATACCTGCGGCTTCGGCAGCCTGCGAGCCCGCGTATTCGCCTTCGGACTGCATCATCCGGGTGAAGCCCGTGGGCGCGATGCCCACGGGAAGCCGGGAGGGCTTGCCCAGGATGTCCGTGCTCAGGTCGATACTGGACACGTTCCGCAGGATGCCCGGGCGGAACTCGATGTTCAGGAACGCCTTGCGGGCACGCCGCAGCGTGATCTCGGCCTCCGCCGCGCCGTCGGTGTAGTCAAAGGGGGCCTGGGGGGTGCGGCGCTTGGCGATGTCGCGCAGTTCCCAGACGGTGCTGGCGCGCTTGAGCCGGGCTTCCTTGCTGAACTCGGGCTTCTTGAACTGCATGAGCGGGGCGAGGTCCGAGTACTTCGGGATGCGGCGCTTCAGGGCAGCCGGAACTGCCGCGGCTGCCGCGGCGCCGCTGGTGGGGCGCGTGGCCGGAATGTCCGTAGCGTCCGAAGCCGGGGTGGTCTCGGGGTTGCTCGGCTGGATGGTGTGGGTCATGGCTTTCCTCCGTGGGCAGGCCGGGAGTAGCTGCTCAGGAGCCTCCCTGCTGTGGTCTAACCACACTCTAAGGCATGTGGTCCAACCACATTAAGTACCATGGGCTCATGCGTACGCACCAACTTGTCCTGCGGTGGATCGAGGACCAGCTCTCCGGCGGCCACCTTGCTGTCGGCGGCCGCCTCCCGGCCGAGCGGACCCTGGCCGAGCAGCTCGGCGTCTCCCGCACCTCCGTCCGCGAGGCCATCCGGGTCCTCGAAGCCATGGGCGTGGTCCGGGCGGGCGTGGGTTCCGGCCCGGAGGCGGGAACGGTGGTGATCTCGGATCCGACGGCGGCGCTCGGTTCGGCGCTGCGGCTGCATGTGGCCACGCAGCACCTGCCGGTGGAGGACGTGGTGGAAACGCGGGTGCTGCTCGAGTCGTGGGCGGCCGCCCGGGCCAGGTCCGATGCCCCCGAACTCGACCTCGCCGGGGCACTGCTCGATGACATGGACGGCGGCCACGGCATCGATGACTTCCTGGCCCTGGACGTCCGCTTCCACCTGGCACTGGCCGACGCCGCCGGCAACGCCGTGGTCAGCGCCATGATGGGATCCCTGCGGGAGGCCATCCAGGGCTACGCCGGGCAGCTGACCGCCAACCTGCCCGACTGGGACGCCACCGCGGCGCGGCTCCGCTCCGAGCACCGGGAGATTTTGGCGGCCATCAGGAAGGACGACGGCGGCCGGGCAGCCGAGCTCGTTGCCGCCCACATCAGGGGGTACTACAAGGAAGCCGGGCTGGGCCCGAAGGATTCGGACCCGGTCCAGCTGTAACAAACCTTGGGCGGAGCTTTTGTCCAGATAGTGGGCCCAAACGGCCGTTTAAGTCGCGATATCTGGACACAAACTCCAGGATCCCGGCCGTGAAATAAACTGGCGAAATGCCAGCATCAAAGCCCCGCGGACAGTACGCCAAAGGCGCCGAACGCCGCGAGCAGATCATCCAGACCGCCACAGATGTCTTTGCCAGCGAAGGCTTCGAGGGCGCGGCACTCAAGCGGGTGGCGGAGCTTGTTGGGGTCAAGGAAGCCACGCTCTTCCACTACTTCAGCGGAAAGCAGGAGCTGCTGACGGCTGTGCTTGCCGAGCGCGACCGGCGCAGCAGGGACATCGGGGGATTGGCCGAGTTTGGCCTGTCCGTATTGGCGTCCGTGGCTGAGCGGAACAAGAAGGAGCCCGGGCTGACCACCCTCTACGCCGTGGCGTCGGCAACGGCCAATGACCCCGGGCACGCTTCCCACGGCTACTTCCAGGACAGGTATTCCCAGCTGGTCGAAGAGCTGGCGCTCGATATCGGCCGGCGCCAGGATGCGGAGGAGATCCGGTCCGACGTTGCGGCGGAGTCCCTCGCCAGACTGGTCATCGCTGCGTTCGACGGCCTTCAGCTGCAGTGGCTGTACGACAAGAAGGTGGACATGGCCGCGGGCCTGACGGAGCTCGTCGACGTGCTCCTGGTCCCGGCCAAGCCCTAACCCCGGCGGGGGTCAGTCCTCGGCGATCACGGCCACCCCTCCGCCGGGGACAATCCCGCCGAAACGCCCGCCGCCCAACAGTTCCACGCCGTCGGCCTTCACCCCCGCATCCTGCCGGCCGTGGTTGATGGCGAAGAGGAAGCGGCGCCCGTCCGCGGCGACCCGCCGGGTAAGTTCGACGCCGGCTTCGGACTCTGCGCAGGCCGCCACTCCCGCTTCGGCCAGGAGCCTGTCCAGCAGGCGTTCGATGCCGTCCCGGTCGGGGAGCGTGGCCAGATACCAGGCGGCGCCGCTGCCCGTGGTCCTCCGGGTCAGGGCCGGGACGCCGTCGAGCGGGTAACCGGTGAAGGTGGCCAGGGTTTCCGCGCCTTCCGCGTGGACGTGCTCGGTCCAGATCCGGCCAGTGGTGCCGTCGCTCAGAGTCACCTGCCCGCCTTCGAGCAGCGGATGGAACTCCTCGGTCCGGATTCCCAGCAGTTCCCGGAAGGCGCCCGGGTAGCCGCCCAGCCTGATATGGTCGCGTTCGTCGACGATGCCGCTGAAGTAGCTGACCAGCACCGTGGCGCCTGCCTCGGTGGCGCCGGCGATGTTGGCCGCGGCGGCGTCGGTGACGCAGTAGAGCGTGCATACCAGGACCAGCCCATAGCCCGTCAGGTCTGCTGTGGGATGGACGAAATCCACGCCCACGCCGCGCAGGAACAGTGAGCGGTGGAACTCGCGGAGCAGGTCGAGGTACTTCACGTCCTCGCTTGGGTGTGAATCCAGCTCGCTGGCCCACCATGCCTCGTAGTCGAACACGATGGCCACCCGGGATTCCACGGCGGAGCCCTTTACCGGGCCGAGCCGCTTCAGGGCTTCGCCGAGCGCCACCACCTCGCGCCACATCCGGGTGTCACGGCCGCCGTGCGGCACCATCGCCGAATGGAACTTCTCGGCCCCGGCAACGCTCTGCCGCCACTGGAAAAACATGACGGCATCCGCGCCGTGGGCTACATGCGCCAGAGAGTTGCGGAGCATTTCGCCGGGCATCTTCGGCTGGTTTCGTGGCTGCCAGTTCACGGCCGACGTCGAATGTTCCATCAGGATCCAGGGCCTGTTGCCCGCGATGCCGCGGGTGAGGTCTGCGCTGAACGCCAGTTCGATCTCCCGCTCCGGGTCCGCGGCCACCAGGTAGTGGTCGCTGGCCACCACGTCCAGGTCCTTCGCCCAGTCGAAGTAGTCCATGGACTTGGTGGCGCTGGAAACCATGAGGTTGGTGGTGGCCGGAACATCGGGGGTCACCTCCCGGATCACCGTCACCAGGCTCCGGTAGTAGTCCATCAGCACCCAGGAACTGAACCTCTGGAAGTCCAGCCGCTGCGTCGGGGTGAGGGTGGTGGGCGCGGCCCGCGGCGGAATGATCTCCTCGAACGAGGCATAGTGCTGCGACCAGAAAGCCGTTCCCCAGGCTTCGTTCAGCGCCTCGATGCTGCCGTAGCGCCGCTCCAGCCAGCGCCGGAACGCCGCGGCGTCCTCCTCGCCGTAAAACTCGGACACGTGGCAGCCGAGCTCGTTGTCCACGTGCCACAGCGCCAGCGCCGGATGGTCCCTGTACCGTTCAGCCAGTTTCCGGGTGATGCCGGCGGCATACCGGCGGTAAACAGCGGACGACGGCGAGTAGTGCCGCCGGGAGCCGCGCTCCAGGACGGTGCCCTCCGCCGTCACCGGCAGCACTTCCGGATGCTTCCGCACCAGCCAGGCTGGGGGAGCGGCCGTGGCCGTGGCGAGGGCAACCTTGATGCCTGCGCCATCCAGGTTGTCCAGCACCTCATCCAGCCAGGCAAAGTCATACTCCCCTTCACTCGGCTCCAGGAGGGCCCAGGAAAAGATGGCCACGCTGAGGAGGGTCACACCGGCCCCCTTCATAAGGCCGATGTCCTCCAGCCGGACGTCGGCCGGCCACTGCTCGGGATTGTAATCACCGCCGAAAGCCAGGCCGGGGCCGCCGTTCCAGGATGGGGTGGATCGAGGGGACGCTGGCGTAAGCACGGGGCTCCTTCGTCGTGGCCGGATGCGGGCGGGTAAAAGGAAACCTAGCGCTGACCCACCAGGGATTCGACGGCGGCCGGCGACAGTTCGCCGTCGCACACGCACACGCTCAGGCTCCGCCGGAGCGATTGCCCGGCCGCCAGCGCCACGGGCCGCTCCCAGGCCAGGGCGACCCGACGCCGGGGTAGCCGGAGCAGCGGACGAACCACGGATCGGCGGCCTCGTCCGGCGCCCTGAACACGAGCGTCGCGGGCTGCCCGGACCGGATGCCGGGGACTTCGCCGAAGGAGGCAGCCCATGCCAGCCAGGGTGCAACGGCACCGTGGACGGCCGCTTCCCCCTCGGCGTCGGACGTGAAGATGCGGGCGCCGCTGCAGGCCGGAAGGCGCCAGAAGAAGCCGCCGTAGCCGCTGCCCGCCGCGCCGTTGGAGCCGGGGCTGCCCAGTGAAACGTCGACGACGGCGGTCAGTTCGCTGCTGATGTCCAGGCGCCACACGCGCTCGCCCAGGATCTCGCTGCTGAAGATCCGCTCTTCGGTCAGCAGGGGCCGGCCGTCCGTGCCGAGCCAGCGGAGCTGCCGCGTGTCCGGCCCGTCCCCGTTGGCGGGGAGCAGCTTGATCCGGCCGTGGTCCTGCCGGGACACGTAGGCTCCGGCGTCGCGCGTGTACGTCTTTCCGCCCCAGAAATTGGTGCCGTTGACGTCCTGGAGCGCGAAGCCGGCGCCCAGATGCCAGGGGTGGTCGGCGGGCAGGTGGTCCGTCACCACGGTTCCACCAAGGGTGGTGACGGGGTGCAGGTAGGGGCGCGGTGACAACGCCTCGTTTAGTCCGGAACCGGTGCGCAGGACCGCCAGCGGCCTGCCGCCGGCGTTGAACAGCGCCGCGGTCCCGGCTGGATCCGCGGGCCGCGCCCAGGGCAGGGCGAGTTCGCTGAAGGTGGCGTGCGCGCTGATGGCCCGCTCCAGGGCGTCCTCAATGCCGGGTATCACGGCATGGGCTACATCGCCGTCGCCCTTCCAGAGCACATGGGCCGGGCTGACCGGCGCCGGCGGTTCGGCCGTGCGGACGGCCTCGAGCACCAGGAATTAAACGCCTCGCAGTCTATTTGAAACAAATCAAAGACGGGCAGTCCGAACGCGGCCGCCCGGCGCCAACGGCGTCGCCAGAGAAGGATCCAGAATGACCAACACCCCAGAGATCGGCGGCTGGAAGGCCACCGTCGCTGTGTCCATGTCCAACTACATTGAAGCCGGGTCCATTATCGCCCTGGCCACGAGCCTGACGCTGTGGCAGGAGTATTTCGGCTTCAGCAACCTGGTTGTCGGCCTTATCGCCGCCCTCAGCGCCAACGCCTTCGGCGCCGCCGTCGGCGCGATGATCGGCGGGCCGCTGGGCGACCGCTACGGCCGCAAGTTCATCTACACCTACGACCTCATCCTGTACATGATCGGCACGGCCCTGGTGATTTTTGCCGTGGCCCCCTGGATGCTCATCATTGGCGTGGTCCTCACCGGAATCGCCGTGGGAGCGGGCGTGCCCGTCGCCTGGACCTACATCGCGGAAGAGGCCCCCTCTGAACAGCGGGCACGGCACGTGGGCACCGCCCAGTTTGCGTGGTCGCTCGCTCCGGCCTTGGTCTTCCTCCTTGCCACCGTCGTCGTTCCGCTGGGGTTGCTGGGCAGCCGCCTGGTCTTCGCGCACCTGTTCGTCATTGCCTTCGTCACCTGGTGGATCCGCCGCAGGCTTTCCGAGTCCCACACCTGGAAGAAGTCAAACGAAGCGCGTCTGCTGGAGGAGGCATCCGGGGTCAAGCGCCGCAACTACCGTGAGCTGCTGACCAACGCCACCAACCTCAAGGCCCTTCTTTTCCTGGTGGGTGTCTACGCCCTCTGGAACCTGGTCGCCGGACAGATGGGCATCTTCATGCCGCGGGTCTACGAATCGTCCGGGGTTGAATCGTCTGCCGAGCAGAATCTGCTGCAGGTGCTGCTGTGGACCCTTACCGTCCTGGCGACGTACTTCGGCTTCATGAAGTATGGCGACCGCATCGACCGCCGCCTGCTGTACGGGATCGGCGCCGTGCTGGGCCTGGCCGCCTGGGTCCTGCTGGTCTTTGTCCACGTCACCATGCCGGTGCTGATTCTCTTCGCGGCACTCTGGGGCGTCTCGGCCGGCATCGGCGCCCAGGCCTTCTACGCTCTCTGGGCAGCCGAAATGTTCGCGACCCGCTACCGGGCCAGCGCGCAGGGTGTGCTCTTTTTTGTTGCCCGCATCGTTGTCGGCCTGCTGAGCTATTGATTCCCGACCCTGCTGGCCGAGCGCGGCGTGCCCTTTGTCGGCCTCATCATGATCGGGGCTTTGGTGGCCGCCATGCTCATCGGGATCATCTGGGCGCCCGACACCCGGGGCAAGAGTCTGGAAGAGATCGAGCAGGAACGCTACGGCGAGCCTGCCAAGCAGCCGGTGGCACAGACCACAGCATAACCGGCGCCAGACCAGCGCGAACGGACACTTGGGGCCCTTGGGAAACGCTTCCCAGGGGCCCAAGTGTCCGTTCGCGCTCCCGCCGGTTTACGGTGGCGCGTGGTCGAAATGTGACGCCGCCGATTTGGCGATCCATCAGGGCGGGCTTATGGTCGTTCCCATGACTAACCGTTGGTATGCGTATTTTTCGTTGGCTCTGGAGGGGCCCGCGTCTAACTGACACGCATCCAACTTTCCTTCAGAGCCAACAGGGCAGAGATCATTCTCTGCCCTTCGCCATTTCTACGGCGGGTTCTGATCAGGGGCCCGCTCCCACCCGGAACAGGAACCCCCGAAAATGAGCGCAACAGCCACCGAAACCCAGCAGCCGACGTCGGCACGCCAGTCGACGTCGAACCTGAGGGTTAGCGAGATCACCGCCCTGCCCACGCCTCAGGAGATGATTGCGGAACTGCCGCTGGACGCGAAGGCGGCCGACGTCGTCGAACGCGGCCGCGACGAGGTCCGCGCCATCATGGACGGCGTGGACGACCGCCTGCTGGTGATTGTCGGCCCGTGCTCCATCCATGACCCCAAGGCCGGCCTGGAATACGCCCGCCGGCTGGTCAGCCAGGCCGAGAAGCACAAGGAAGACCTGCTCATCGTCCTGCGCGCCTACTTCGAAAAGCCCCGCACCACGGTCGGCTGGAAGGGCCTCATCAACGATCCGCACCTGGACGGCAGCCACGACATCGCCGGCGGCCTGCGTGCGGCCCGCAGCTTCCTGCAGCAGGTCACCGCCCTGGGGCTCCCCACTGCCACGGAGTTCCTCGAGCCCATCAGCCCGCAGTACATGGCGGACCTCATTTCCTGGGGCGCCATCGGCGCACGGACCACGGAAAGCCAGATCCACCGCCAGCTCGCCTCCGGCCTCTCCATGCCCATCGGCTTCAAGAACGGCACCGACGGCGACCTCCAGGTGGCGGTGGACGCGTGCAGTGCAGCCGCAGCGGCCCAGGCCTTCCTCGGGATCGACGGCGACGGCCGCGCCGCGCTGGTGTCCACCGCGGGCAACCCGGATACCCACGTGATCCTCCGCGGCGGCCGCAAGGGACCCAACTACTCCGCCGCCGACGTCGAGGCGGCCTCCGCCAAGCTGGCCGCCAAGAACCTCAACCCGCGGCTGATCGTGGACGCCAGCCACGCCAACAGCGGCAAGAGCCACCACCGCCAGGCCGAGGTGGCGCTTGAGATCGGCGCCCAGCTCGAGGACGCGGGAACGGCCGCAGGAGCGATCGCCGGCGTCATGCTGGAGAGCTTCCTGGTGGGCGGCGCGCAGAACCTCGACGTGGCCGAACACGCCGCCGGATGCTCGGACCTGGTGTACGGCCAGAGCGTGACAGATGCCTGCATGGAGTGGGATGTGACGGCGTCCGTCCTCGAACAGCTGGCGGCTTCGTCCCGGAAGCGGCGGGCTTTCACTATGGCCACGTGAGCATCTAGAGTAACTAGAACACGGTTGTTCGATGGCTCAGCATCGGCGCACACCGCAGATAGACAGGCGTCGTTGCTGAGAGCAAAGGAATATGGGTAATGTCCGCAGAGTCGAACTTCTCGAACGCCAAGTTCTTGACCGTGGCCGAGGTGGCTGAGGTAATGCGTGTCTCCAAAATGACCGTGTACCGCCTTGTCCATTCGGGGGAGATGCCCGCCGTCAGGTTCGGCCGCTCCTACCGCGTCCCGGAGACCGCCGTCGAACAGTACCTCAAGGGTGCTGTCGTGGACGGTCATACGGGCACCGCCTAACGGACCCGACTGACCGCACCGATCCCGTGGTTGCTGCAGCCGCCTTGGGGGCCGCTGCACGCCACGGGGCTGTGCTGGTCAGGGGATGGTCCGGATAAGCGGTACCCTGTTAAGGAACGTTTTACGTCATTGTAAGAATCTGTCAGTTGTTCAGTCTGTAGCTCAGTCCACGGACCTTCTCCACCAGACAGGTACTGCATCTAGTTTGTAAGGAACTTACGTGGGTTCAGTTATTAAGAAGCGTCGCAAGCGTATGGCCAAGAAGAAGCACCGCAAGTTGCTTCGTAAGACCCGTCACCAGCGCCGCAATAAGAAGTAGAGTCCGCTCTACGCTTCAATGCCCGTCCCCTTTCGAGGGAGCGGGCATTTTTGCGTTCCCGGGACACACAACGTGCCGCAGGACGTGCAAACGGTATGAGGGCACGCGAATTTGGGTGTCCGCGGGCCGGAGGCGTGTCCGTGGGCGGGAAGTGTGTCAGGCGCGGGGGCCGCGGAAGCGTGTGTAGCCTCGCCACAGGCCGTAGACCGCCCCTCCTGCCGTGGCTGCCTTGAGGCCCAGGGTGGCGGCCCGGCGGCCCGCGCGGAAGTCATAGACAGGCCAGTTGTGTTCACGGGCGTGCTTCCGCAGGCGGGCGTCGGGGTTGATCGCCACAGGATGGCCCACCATCGTCAGCAGCGGAATGTCGTTGTAGGAGTCGCTGTACGCCCAGCAGCGTTTCAGGTCCAGCCCGTGGTTGTCCGCGATGCCCTGGACGGCCACAGCCTTGGCGGCACCATGCAGAATGTCGCCGACGAGCTTGCCCGTGTAGAAGCCGTCCTTGGTCTCGCCCACGGTCCCCAACGCGCCGGTGAGCCCCAGCCGCGTGGAAATCACCGTGGCTACCTCGATCGGCGTCGCGGTGACGAGCCAGACCTTCCGGCCCACGCGCAGGTGCTGCTCGGCCAGGGCCTTGGCGCCGGGCCAGATCCGGGAGGCGATCATCTCGTCGTAGACCTCTTCGCCCAGCGCCTTGATGTCCTCCTCTGTGATGCCGGCGGCGAGCCGCAGCGCGGAATCCCGGACGGCATGGACGTCATTGAGGTTCTCGCCCCGGAGCACGAACTTGAGCTGCTTCCACGCCATGCCCGCGGCCTGCGCAATGGTGAAGGCTCCGCGCTGGTGCATTTTCCTGGCCACGTGGAACAGGCTCGCGCCGCGCATGAGGGTGTTGTCGACGTCGAAGAAGGCTGCCTCGCCGTGTTGCTGCTTCGCAACCGGACGGTGGGCCACAGCGACGTACTTCTCCTCGGGCATGCCACTGAGTCTAGTCAATGCAGTACCCCACACCTGGCAGCTGCCGCGTCGCCCGGTGCCGGGAACGGCGATACGGTTGAAGCATGGCAAACCCCGACGTCGTTCTCCTTACCAAAGCTGACTGTCACCTGTGCGCCGCGGCGCGCGACGCCGTCGGGCGGGTGACTGCCGGGCTGGGACTTTCGTGGTCGGAGCGGCAGCTGGACACCGACGACGAGCTGCGGGACCGCTACGCGGAGGAGATCCCGGTGGTGCTGGTGGACGGCATCCAGCGTGACTTCTGGAAGATCGACGAGGCGCGCCTGGAGCGGGTCCTGCGCCGTGCCATGGCGGGGGACTAGCCAATTTCGAACAATGGCACTGGCTTTGTTGACATAACTGATGGGGATCTAGAGTGGACTCACAACGCGACGCAACGGAGCAGACAGTGACTTCGCTCGATTCACCACCCCAGGCCCCGCCCGGGCCTACAGGGGCTGCCGGGAAGCAGATCCCGCCGGCGGCCGTGGCCCGGCTGACGATCTATCTGCGCGCCCTGAACTCCCTGCTGGCCGAAGGCACCGAGCGGGTCTCCTCTGAATCGCTGGCCGAACTTTCCGGCGTCAGCTCCTCAACGCTCCGCAAAGACCTGTCCCATGTGGGCTCCTACGGCACCCGCGGCGTGGGCTACGAGGTGCAGTACCTGAGCCGCCACATCGCCGCCGCGCTCGGCCTGACACATGACTGGAAAGTCGCGATTGTGGGCGCGGGCAACCTGGGCAAGGCGCTGGCCCGTTACGGCGGTTTCGAATCCCGGGGCTTTGACGTGGTTGCCATCTTCGACGCCGACCAGATGGTGGTGGGCAATGAGGTGGGCTGGCTGCGGGTCAGCGACGTCGCGGACCTGGAAACAGTCCTGGAACGGACCGGCACCAACATGGTGGTGCTGGCGCTGCCGGCCGCCGTGGCCCAAAGCGTGTGTGACCGCGTGGTGAATGCCGGAGTGCGCAGCATCCTCAGTTTTGCGCCGGTGATGCTCCAGGTGCCCGACGGCGTGACGCTGAGGAAGGTGGACATGGCCACCGAACTGCAGATCCTGGCGTACCACGCGCAACGGGCGCAGACCCCGGGTCAGCCGGAGTAACTCCGGCGTTCCAGGAATCCGCGCCCGTTGGCGGGTGGGTTGTTGCTCCCGGTGCCTGGCGGCGTCGCGTTGCTGGCAGCGCGCCTTGGCTAGCGGCCGTACGGGCCGCCCGGCTGCGAGTACGGGTTGGCGAACGGCTGCGGCTTCTGGAAATACGGTGCCGCCCCGGGCAGGTACAGCATCACGATCGCGGCGATGCCGAGGAGACCCACCAGAGTGTTCAGCCCCGGCGGGAAGAGGCTGAACACGGAGAGCGCTGCAAAGACGGTGCCCAGGATGCGGGCCCAGTTCTTGCCCTTGCGGACGTTGAACGCCACCAGCGCGTAGAGGCCGGCGCCGATCAAAGCAAAGACCACCATGGTTCCGATGATGAAGCCCTTGACGTCCTCGAAGGCGATGTCCTGGCCGCTGCCGCGCAGCTGCTCCTCGAAAGTGCTCCGCATTGCCGGGTCATCCAGCGTGGGGATGGTGATCAGCACAGACAGGATGGACAGGACGCCTGCGGCGATGATCATCCAGAAGGAATAGTTGACCAGCTTCGGAACGCCGGCGCCGGTTGCTGCCTGGGCCTGTTCGGACGGGTACTGCCCGTAGGGTGACTGTCCATAGGGGCTCTGGCCGTACGGAGTCTGTCCGTACGGGGACTGGCCGTACTGCGGCTGGTTCTGGCCATACTGGGGTGCGTTCTGGCCATACTGCGGTGCGCCGGCCTGCCCGGCTTGCCCGTACTGCGGCGCGTTCTGGCCGTATTGCGGCGCGCCTTGTCCGGCCTGTCCGCCTTGGCCATACGGCGGCGTGCCCTGTTCGGCCTGGCCGTGCTGTGGTGTGTTCTGTCCGTACTGGGGCGCGTCTTGCCCGGCCTCGCCGTACTGGGGTGTGTTCTGTCCGTACTGGGGCGCGTTCTGGCCGTAGCGGGGCTGCCCGTTGCCTGGCTGGGTGCCGTTGTCGGGCTCGTTGGAGCCGGGGTCATTGGAATGCGGGACTGGAGGATTGCTCATGAGCGGTCCTTTGCGTAGTGACGTCTGAATCGGCTACCGGTTCAGACGCCTGCCCTCCCCAGCATGGTTCACCTCCCACCGTACCCCTCAGCGGTTGCCCGGTGGATCATTCCGGAGAGGTATTCCAAAGCCGTGCCAACCTGCGGAAACGCTGCGCGCAGGGGAAGGTGCGGCCATGAAATCAGTGTCCCTGATGCCGCCGGTCAGAGGCGGCCCCGTGCGGCTGCGAACCAGTTCTGCGAGTTGGGCACCCACATCAGCGCCGTGGCCACCAGGCTGACCAGGAAGCCCAGCCAGTTCCCGTCCTGGCCCGCGGGGAAACTGGAGCTGACGATGGCCAGCAGCAGTGACACCCCGGCCACGATGGTCAGGGCAAGCCGCGCCCACTCCTGGCCTTCCTTCAGCTTCAGGGCCAGAACGATTTCCGCCGCAGCTACGGCCAGGGCAACGAGGACGAGCACGAACACGAGAATGGCCACGCCCGGGATGATCGCCAAAAGCACCAGCACGCCGAACAGGCCGATCACACCGCCCAGCAGCCCCAGCAGGCCGCCGATCACCCAGATCCAGTAGGACACCTTGAGCTCCGTGGGCAGCCCCGTCACGTCGAAGAGGCCGGAAAAGCCGCCGCGTGGCAAAACCTCGCTGAAGTTCCGTGGCCGATCTGCCGGCATTTCGAAGGCGAACCGGCCACCACCGGCGGGCGGCTGCTGGCCGGGGAACTGTTGGCCCGGCGTCGGCTGGCCGGGTTGCTGACCCGGGAACTGTTGTCCCGGCGTCGGAGGTTCGCTGCCGGACGGCGGCACGGCCCCTGGATCAAGGGGCTCCGGTTCATCGCTGGGGGTGCTCATGGCACTCACTTTAAACCCGGGGATTGGCCAATTCCAGAAGGCTCGAACGCCGAACGCCCCGCCCGCGGAGAGTCCGCGGACGGGGCGTTCGGGTTCCGGCAATACTGTCTGCCGGACCTGCCTGAAACCTAGGCTGCAGGTGCGATGAAGGCCAGTTCGAGGTTGATGGCAACCTTGTCGCTGACCAGGACACCGCCGGCTTCCAGAACTGCGTTCCAGGTCAGGCCGAAGTCCTTGCGGCTGATGGTGGTCTCAGCGGAAACACCGGCGCGGGTGTTGCCGAAGGGGTCCACTGCCACGCCGTTGAATTCGGTCTCGAGCGAGACGGGCCGGGTGACGCCCTTGATGGTCAGGTCGCCCTGGAGTTCGTAGCTGTCACCGTTGGCAACGAGGCCGTTGGAGACGAAGGAGATTTCCGGGAACTTCTCGACGTCGAAGAAGTCTTCGCCGCGGACGTGGCCGTCGCGGTTGGCGTCGCCGCTGTCGAAGCTGGCGGTCTGGATAGTGGCCTCGACCTTGCTGGCCGTGACGTCCTCGGCGAGGTTAAGGGTGGCGGCGGCGTCCTTGAACTGGCCGCGGACCTTGCTGATGCCGGCGTGGCGGACCGTGAAGGCGATCTCGCTGTGGGAGTTGTCGAGGGTCCAGGTGCCGGGGGTGAGCTGGGTGGAAAGTGCCATGGTGGTTCTCCTTGTATCAGTGTTCGGACGGTGATCGTTGAAGCTTTCGTTGAAGTCTCAACTAACTGCTGCATCCAGTATAAACATGCATTTGCATCTTTTATTCCACTGGCGGGGAACTTTCTGGAAAATTTTTGAGTTCTACTTGGTGTAGAAGATTTCGTCATTACCCCTGCCCTTTGAGAAACTGGTAGACATGCCCCAAGCCACTGTCCATTTGCTCCGCCACGGCGAGGTCCACAACCCCGAAGGTGTCCTGTACGGCAGGCTGCCCGAATTCCACCTCTCCGAACTTGGCCGGCAGATGGCGCAGACGCTCGCCGAGCACTTCCGCGAACGCGTCGCCCAGGGCGCCAACATCGTGTACCTGGTGGCGTCGCCGCTGACCCGTGCCCAGGAAACCGCGCAGCCCACCTCGGAAGCGCTGGGGCTGGAGATCCACACCGACAGCCGCATCATCGAGGCGGAGAACTACTTCGAGGGGCTGAAGGTCACCAAGGCCGAGCTGCGCAAACCCAAGCACTGGCCGCACCTGATCAATCCCTTCCGGCCGTCCTGGGGCGAGCCCTACAAGCTGCAGGCAGCCCGTGTGACCGAGGCCGTCCAGGAGGCCCGCGCCAAGGCCGTCGAGCTGGGCGGCGAGGGTGCCGAGGCCATCCTGGTCTGCCACCAGCTTCCGATCTGGGCCACCCGGCTCAGCGCCGAGGGCAAACCGCTGTGGCACGATCCGCGGAAACGCGAATGCACCCTGACCTCCCTTACCTCCCTGGTTTTCGGCGACGACGGCGCCCTGCTGCGCGTGGAGTACAGCGAACCCGCCGCCGCCCTTCTTCCCGGTGCCTCGAGCACCCCCGGAGCCTAGCTATGACTGAAACACCCAAGAGTTCCCGCCGCAGCGTCCTCGCCGCCGGCGGCCTGGCCCTCACGGCGATCACGCTGGGCCTGTCCGCCTGTGCCCAGGAGGATGCCCTGGCCAAGCAGGCCAAGGCCGGGGACAACAAGAACTACGTGGCCGGCGACGGCTCGGTGACCGAGTTCGCCGCAGGGGAGCGCAAATCCGGCATCCAGATCCAGGGCACCCTGTTTGACGGCACCACCGTGACCCCCAAGGACTTCCTGGGCAAGGTCACGGTCCTGAACTTCTGGTTCGCCGCCTGCGCGCCCTGCCGGGTGGAGGCGCCGTCCCTCGAAGCCCTGCACCAGGAGTTCAAGAGCAAGGGCGTGCAGTTCTTCGGGGTAAACCTGCGCGATGAGAAGGCCACGGCCGACGCCTTCGACAAGACCTTCGGCCTCACCTACCCGAGCTTCGACGACAAGGACGGCAGCGTGCTGCTGGCCGTGTCCGGTCTGGTGCCCCCGGGCGCCGTCCCCACAACGCTCGTGGTGGACAAGCAGGGCCGGGTGGCGTCGCGTGTGCTGGGGGAGATTGAAAAGGGCACACTCAAAGCTCTCATCCAGTCTGCCGTGGCAGAGTAACCTCCCGTGAACAGCCCCTTCGCCGAAGCCATCCTGAACGGTTCGCTCCTGCTCGCCATCCCCGTGGCGCTGCTGGCCGGACTCGTGTCCTTCCTTTCGCCATGCGTGCTCCCGCTGGTGCCCGGCTACCTGGGCTACGTCACGGGGCTCACCGGCGTTGACCTGCAGAAGCAAAAGCGCGGCCGCATGCTGGCGGGGATCGGCCTGTTCGTGCTCGGCTTCTCGGTGATTTTCGTGCTGCTCGGCGGCGCGTTCGGGCAGCTGGGTTCCCTAATCTCCGGCGGGCAGAACGCCTGGGTGACGCAGATCCTGGGCGTCCTCGTGATCGTGATGGGCGTGGTGTTCATGGGCGGCTTCTCCTGGCTCCAGCGCGACGCCAAGATCCACGCGAAACCGCCGGCCGGCCTCTGGGGCGCCCCGCTGCTGGGAATCACCTTCGGCCTCGGCTGGGCACCCTGCATCGGCCCCACCTACTCCGCCGTCCAGCTCCTGAGCCTTTCCGGCGGTTCCTCCGCCGCGAAGGGCGCTTTCCTGGCCTTCGTCTACAGCCTTGGGCTGGGCATCCCGTTCCTGCTGATCGCCCTGGCGGTCCGGCGCGGCGCGGGCGTGATGTCCTTCTTCCGCAAGCACCGGCTGGCCATCCAGCGCACGGGCGGCGGAGTCCTGATTGTCCTGGGCATCCTGATGGCCACGGGTCTGTGGGGAACCTGGGTCACCGAATTGCAGTACTGGTTCCAAACCGATGTGAAGTTGCCGATCTGATGAGCGAGCGTGTGAAGTCAACCGAGAAGTCCCCGGCCGAGGACGTCCCGCAGCCCGGGCCCGCCAACAAGCCCGGGCCCGCCAACAAGGACGCCGTGAAGGCTGCCAAGGCCGGGGCCGCCGTCCCGTCCCTGGGCTTCGTGGGTATGCTCCGCTGGGCCTGGACCCAGCTGACCAGCATGCGCACAGCGCTGTTCCTCCTGCTGCTCCTGGCGGTGGCCGCGGTCCCCGGATCCCTGTTCCCGCAGCGGCCGGCCAACCCGTCCGTGGTCACGCAGTACATCAAGGACCACCCGGACTACGGCAAGATCCTTGATTCGCTGCAGCTCTACGACGTCTACTCCTCGGCCTGGTTCTCGGCCATCTACATCCTGCTGTTCATCTCGCTGATCGGCTGCGTGGTGCCCCGTGCCATCGCGCACTACCGGGCCATGCGCTCGCAGCCGCCGCGCACCCCGAAGCGGCTGTCCCGCCTGCCCGAGTACGGCACCCTCGTGGTGCCCGCGGACGCTGGCATCCCGGCGTCGGACGCCATTGAGGACGCAGCGGCGCTGCTGAAGAAACGCGGGTACCGCGTTGAGGTGAGGCACGACGACGGCGCGCGGCCGTCTTTGGGGGCAGAGCGCGGCTTCCTGAAGGAAGTGGGAAACCTCGTCTTCCACACGTCGCTGATCGGCGTACTCGTGTCCGTGGCGGTTGGCGGGCTGTTCGGCTACAGCGGCCAGCGGATCCTGGTGGAGGGTGACACCTTCGTGAACACCCTGGTGGGCTACGACCAGTTCACGCCCGGCACCAACTTCGAGAGCAGCCAGCTCCAGCCGTACTCGATCCAGCTGGACAAGTTCCAAGCCACGTTCGACCGCGAATCCCAAGGTAAGTTCGGCCAGCCCATCGACTTCACGGCGGATGTCACCACCAAGGAAAACCCCGGGGCGCCGGCCAAGAAGGAAGTCCTCAAGGTCAACGACCCCGTAACGCTCGGCGGCACCAGCATTTACCTCACGGGCAACGGCTATGCCCCCGTGGTCACGGTCCGCGACGGCAACGGCAACGTGGCCATGCAGGGCCCCGTGGTGGCCAAGCTGCAGGGCGAAAACTACTATTCCTCCGTGGTGATCAAGGTCCCGGACGCCAAGCCCGACCAGCTGGGCTTCGCCGGATTCTTCCTCCCCACGGCCTTCGTGACCGAGGAGGGCATCTCCTTCAGCGGCGACCCGGACCTCATCAACCCGCAGCTGAGCCTGAATTCGTACTACGGCGACCTTGGCCTGGACAAGGGTTCCCCGCAGAACGTCTTTGAACTCGACGTCAAGAACCTCACGGAACTCAACAGCCGGAACCTCAAGGCGGGCGGCATCACGCTTGCCCCCGGCAACACCTACACGCTGCCGGACGGCAAGGGTTCCATCACGTTCGACGGCGTGAAGAAGTACGTCGGCGTGGACATCCACCACAATCCCGGGCAGCTGTCAGCCCTCATCTTCGCGCTGCTTGCCGTGGCCGGCCTCATCGTCTCGCTCTACGTAAACCGCCGCCGCGTCTGGGTCCGCACCGGCACCCACGAGGACGGCAGGACCATGGTGGAGTACGGCCTCCTGGCCCGCGGCGAGGACCACAGGCTGGCCGGCGAGGCCGCAACGCTGCGCGGCCTCCTGGCGCGCCAGTGGAACCTGGACGCCGACAACACCGAAACAGCACCTTCCAACTCCTCACCAGCAGGCTCGCCTGAGCCGAAGAAGGACCAGTAATGTTTCCCATCAACGAAACCATGGGCCAGTACAGCGAGCTCTTCATGCTGCTGGCGGCCGGCACCTACACCGTCGCCTTCATCGCGTTCGCGTGGGATCTGGCCAGGAGCAGCAAGACGCTCAAATCGGTCGACCTCAAAGCTGCTGCTGCCGGCACGCCCGCGGGTACCTCCGCCAAGGTTCCGGTGGCGGCGGGTGCGTCCGTTGGGGCAACGTCAGCAACGTCCCGGACCGCGGGCAGCGGTGGGGACCGCCTGTCCGGACCGGCAGACCGTGCCGAGCGGCCGTCGTCGTACGCCTCCGGCACTGTGAACGGCGGCGCCGGCCAGACCGCCGACGACAGCATGCGCTACGGCGAACGCCGGGCACCTGCGCGCGTGGCCGTGGCACTGACCGTCCTGGGCGCCGCGATCCACGCCGCCGCCGTGCTGACCCGCGCAGTGGGCGCCGGCCGCGTGCCGTGGGGCAACATGTACGAGTTCCTCACCACCGGCGCATTCGTGGCCGTGGCGGTGTTCCTCGCGGTGCTGGTCCGCCGCGACCTGCGCTTCCTCGGCACATTCGTGGTGGGTCTGGTCATCATCATGCTGGTGGCCGCGTCCGTGGCGTTCTGGACGCCCGTGGGCCACCTGGTGCCCGCGCTGCAGAGCTACTGGCTGATCATCCACGTGTCCATTGCTGTGCTGTCCTCCGCGCTGTTCACCCTGACCTTCGCGATGTCCGCACTGCAGCTGGTCCAGTCGCACCGGCAGCGGACCATCGCGGCCGGTGGCCCCGACAAGCTGGGCTTCATGCGCCTGGTGCCGTCCGCGCTGAGCCTCGAGAACCTGTCTTACCGCATCAACGCGATCGCCTTCATCGGCTGGACCTTCACCCTCATGTTCGGTGCGATCTGGGCGGAGAAGGCCTGGGGCCGATTCTGGGGCTGGGACACCAAGGAAGTGTGGACCTTCGTGATCTGGGTGGTCTACGCCGGCTACCTGCACGCCCGGGCCACCCGCGGCTGGACGGGCACCCGCGCCGCCTGGCTCTCGATCGTGGGCTACCTGTGCGTGGTCTTCAACTTCACCATCGTGAACCAGTTCTTCAACGGCCTGCACTCGTACTCGGGGCTGTAGGCTTCGCCGAATTACCAAAAAGGGCCGTCCAGCTTGCTGCTGGGCGGCCCTTTTTGGCGAAGCGGCGGACTAACGGGCACCCTTCCAGCCCCGGCTCGTAAGCGCCGCGCGCACCTTGGGGACGGCGCTCGGCTCGATGCCGTAAAACTGCGAACGGTGAAAAGGCAAAAGAGGACGGCGGACGGCAAGGCATGACGGCGCGGCGTGGCTCGTCGTGCGGCGCGGGTTACGGCGATGCTGCTACTTCGCCTCGGGGTTGCCTTCGGCGTTGGCTTCGCCCGCGGCGCCTGGCTTGTGTGGATCGGGCTCGCCGGCGGCTGGGCCGCCGTCGCCCGAGCTGCCGCCGGAGGTGCCCGGAGCTGCGCCCGAGGTGGCTGGGCCTGTGCTGCCCGTACCGGTAGCGCCCGTGCGGTGGGGGCCGCCGTCGGACCCGTTCTTGCGCGCGGCGTCGTCCCGCAGCTTGCGGAGCCGCTCCGCCTCGGCCTGGCGGCGGCGCTGCTCGAGGTTCCGCAGGAAGTCGGGATCGTCGTCGGGGGCGGTGGGGTGGCGCTGGTAAGCGGGCTGGGCCACGGCCGATGCGCGGGGCCGGCCGATCAGGAACCACAGCGCGGCCCCGATGAGCGGCAGCAAGGCAACCATGATGATCCAGGTCGTTTTGGAAAACCCGCGGGTGAGATGCCTGTCAGTGCGGATCACGTCCACCAGTCCGTAGACGTAGATGGCGAGGATGGCGACTGCGATGGCAACACGAGGCATGCAATCAGTCTAGCCGCCGCGCGCCCCGGCGGAGATTACAGTATGCCCACAGTCGTTCGCCAGCAAAACGCCGAACCGGAGCCGCAGATGACGCAGGTTGCGCACAGGCAGGACGGCTAAACTTGGATAGTGGCTTTTCTGAAATACTCCCTGATCCGGTTAGCGATCTTCCTGCCCCTGTTTGTGCTGTTCGTATTCCTGCAGCTGGGGTGGTTTCTCGCCGTCGTCTGTGCGGGGCTGATTTCCTTCGCCATCAGCTACCTCTTCTTCCAGAAGCAGCGCGATGCCGCGACGGCGTCACTGCAGGCCCGCTTCTCCGGCCGCGCCAAGCCGATCCGCACCGCCGGGGAGATCGATGACGCCATGGCCGAGGACCACCTGGTGGACACCCACCCGGACGTCACCATCCGCAACGACACCAAGAAGCGCGAACCCCGCGGCGGGGAAGCCTAGGCTTACAGCCCGCTGCTCAGCACGAGTCCCAGCGAGAACAGCACGGCGTAGCCGAGGTTGATAAGCCCCGTCTGCTTCAGAACCGGGATGAGGCTCTTGCGCTTCCGCCCGTTGATCATGAGCCAGGCCGGCATCAGGCAGGCCGGGATCAGCAGCAGCACGATAAGCATCCACGGCCGCGTGGGCGCCAGGATCACCACGAGCAGGATGGCCACGGCCAGCATCAGCACGTAGCTTTCGCGGGCGTGCTTGTCACCCAGCCGCACCGCCAGGGTCTTTTTCCCTGCCTGGATGTCCGACGGGATGTCCCGGACGTTGTTGGCCATGAGCAGGGCGCACGCGATGAGACCGGTGCCGATCGCGCCGATTACAGCGGGCAGGCCGATCTGCCCGGCCTGCGTGTAGGTGGTGCCGAGCGTGGCCACGAGCCCGAAGAACACGAACACGAAGACGTCGCCCAGGCCCATGTAGCCGTACGGGTTCTTTCCGCCGGTGTAGCCCCAGGCGGCCATCACGCAGCCCACTCCCACCAGCAGCAGCCACCATGTCTGGGTGATGAGGACCAGGACCAGTCCCACGAGCATCGCCAGGCCGAACGCACCGAACGCGGCATACTTCACGTGTTCGGGGCGGGCGGCTCCGGAACCGACCAGCCGCAGGGGACCGATGCGGTTCTCGTCTGTGCCGCGGATCCCGTCCGAGTAGTCGTTGGCGTAGTTGACGCCGACCTGCAGCAGGAGCGCCACGAGGGCAGCCAGGACTGCGTTGAGCGGGAGGAAGGAGCCCATCTCATAGGCCGCCGCCGAGCCGATCAGGACAGGGGCGATCGCGGCCGGCAGGGTGCGGAGCCGGGCGCCTTGGATCCATTGTGCGGCTGTTGCCACGGTAAGTACCTCGTGTTTGGGTCGGTGATACGTTCAAAAGCATGGGCGTGCGCCGGGCACGCGGGAGCCGCGGCGGCGCGGCAGGACTACACTATTTTCCCCGATGGAGCGCGTTGAGGCGTTCAATCATGGCCAGCCGGTCCGGCTTGCCGTTAGGCAGCATGATCAGCTCTCCGGCCGGCAGGACTGTCTTGGGCGCCAGCAGCCCGAGGGTGCGGTGCCATTCCTCGGCCCACGCCGCGCCGTCCCGTGCAGCGCCGCCCGTCCCGGACGCAATCCCGGTCACGGCCACATAGGCGGCCACGGCCTGGCCCCATTTCGCGGACTCGACGCCGGCCACAAATGCCGCCGTCACGCCGTCGGACTTTTCCAGCTCAGCCTGCACATGCGCGGCGGAGACCTTGACGCCGCCGGTGATGATGACGTCGTCGGCGCGGCCCAGCACGGTGAGCCGACCGTCCGCGTCCAGCGTGCCGAGGTCGTTGGTCCGGTACCAGCGGCCGCCGTCGTCTTCGATAAAAGCCTGGGCCGTCGGCCCGGGGGCGTCCAGGTAGCCCGCCGCGAGGGTGGCCCCGCCCAGGTGGATCCGGCCGTCGTCGGCGAGCCGCAGGGCCACGCCCTCGAGCGGATAGCCGTCGTATACGCAGCCGCCGCAGGTTTCCGCCGCGCCATAGGTGGTGACCACCCGGAGTCCGGCCTCGCGCGCCGTTTCGAGGAGCTCGGCAGAGGCCGGGGCGCCGCCGAGCAGGATCCCGTTGAAGCGGCGCAGCACGGCGAGCGTGTCCGCCGACGGATCCGCAAGCAGGCGCTGCAGCTGCGTGGGCACCAGCGACGTGAAGCGGATCTTGTCCGTCAGCTCCAGCGCGGCCGCGGTGAAGGCATCGGCGGTGAAGCCCGCGGACAGGTCCATGGCCCACGGCCGGGTGCCCGCGAACAGCGACCGCACCAGCACCTGAACGCCCGCCACGTACTGCAGCGGCAGAGCCAGCAGCCACTGCCCCTCACCCTTGAGTGCGAAGGCGGTGGCCATGGACGACGCCGCCAGCGCATCCACCGTCAGCACCGTCGCCTTGGGCGCCCCGGTGGACCCGGACGTGCGGACCACCACGACGGCGTCCTCGAATCCTGGGGTCCGGACGGGCGTCACCACGGGATCGCCGTCGGGGCCGGCGGAAAGTTCGACGGCGGGGCCCTCACCGTGAAGGGCGGCCGCCAGTGCCTTGAGGGCCGGCTCGATATTCACTGCGTGCGCCTGGGGTGCGCGGGCCTGGGGAACATGGGGGTGCCTTCCGACGGGTGCGGGCTTAGAAATAGTACGGGAACCTGGACCAGTCGGGGTCGCGCTTTTGCAGGAAGGCCTCCTTGCCCTCCACGGCCTCGTCCGTCATATATGCCAGCCGGGTGGCTTCACCGGCGAACACCTGCTGGCCGGCCAGGCCGTCGTCGGCGAGGTTGAAGGCGAATTTCAGCATCCGGATGGCCTGCGGGGACTGCCGGGCGATGTCCGCGGCGTATTCCAGCGCCACCTCCTCGAGTCGCTCGTGGTCCACGGCCTCGTTTACCGCCCCCAGCCGGACCATGTCTTCAGCGGAATATTCACGGGCGAGGAAGAAGATCTCCCGGGCGGCCTTCTGGCCGATCTGCCGGGCCAGCAGCGCCGAGCCATAGCCGGCGTCGAAGCTGCCCACCGTGGCATCGGTCTGCTTGAACTTCCCGAACTGGCGCGAGGCGATGGTCAGGTCGGAGACGACGTGCAGGGAGTGCCCGCCGCCGGCCGCCCAGCCGTTGACGACGGCGATGACCACCTTGGGCATGGTCCGCATGAGCCGCTGGACTTCCAGGATGTGGAGGCGTCCGGCGCGGGCCGGGTCGATAGTTTCCTGCGTCTCACCGTCTGCGTATCTGTAGCCGTCGCGTCCGCGGATCCGCTGGTCCCCGCCGGAGCAGAACGAGTGCCCGCCGTCCTTGGGGGAGGGGCCGTTTCCGGTGAGCAGCACGGTGGCCACGTCCGGGGTCATCCGGGCGTGGTCCATGGCGCGGTACAGCTCGTCCACGGTCCCCGGGCGGAAGGCGTTGCGGACCTCCGGCCGGTTGAATGCGATGCGGACGGTGGGCAGGTCCCGGGTCACGGTGCCGTCGTCGGACCGCTCCACCTGCCGGTGGTAGGTCAGGTCCTGGAAGTCGTCGAAGCCGGACACAGTGCGCCAGCGGGACGGGTCAAAGACGTCGGACACCTTGGCGGGGAATTCGTTGCTCACCGTCCAAGTCTAGTAATCGGCTCAGCTGATGCAGAACTCGTTGCCCTCGGGGTCCGCCATGGTGTGCCACTCGTGCGGCCCCTGGCTGGCCGTCCAGAGGAAGGTGGCGCCGCGGGCTTCCAGCTCGGCGCGGACGTCATCCTTGTCGCGGCCGTCGAGGCGCACGTCCCAGTGCACCCGGTTCTTGATGGTTTTCTGCTCCGGCACGGTCTGGAACAGCAGGCGCCGGGCGGGTGCCTTGGCGTCGAGTTCCTCGGTGGGCCGGATCGCCGCGCCGTCCTTCCACACCAGCTTGCCGTTGTGCGTCATGGTCTGGTCTTCCGTGGCGAAGCCCTGGCTGATCATGGACCGGATGAAGCCCTCGTCCTGCGGCTCCACGGACCAGTCCAGCGTTTCGGCCCACCAGTCGGCGAGGTCGTGCGGGTGATGGCAGTCGATGGCGATCTGAATATTGAGTCCCATGGCACCAAGCTACGACGACGGCGCCGCCTCCGGATAGGCGGCCGGCGCGGGCGGCAGGCCCGGGGCGGCGTTTCTAGCCTTGGACCCGCTGCAGCTGGTCCAGGAGCTCCGGCGGGATGGTGTACAGGAAGATCGCGGCCAGCAGGTTCTTGGTGGCATGGACGAAGTAGGAAAACATCAGGTTCCGCCCTGTCCACGCGTAGACGAACACCAGGGTGCCGCCCATGGCCAGGTACGGCATGAGAGCAGGGAGGGTGAGGGCTTCCTGCCCCACGATGTGCAGGGCGGCGAAGAGAATCACGGAAAGTCCGCAGCAGATCCAGATGTTGACCCGCCTGCTGAGCTTCCCGATCAGCAGGTGCCGGAACACGTACTCCTCGACAAACGGGCCCACCACCACAATCAGGGGAACCATCAGCCAGGCCGGCACCTGCCGCATGAGGGCCTGCAGCCCTGCCTGGTTGGCAGAGGTTTCGGTGGTCCCGGCCACGGCCACCAGGATGGCGGTGACAATCATCATGGCGACGACGGCCAGCGGCACCATCGCGAGCGTGAACCAAGGGCGCGTGGCAAGCACCTTCAGGTCCCGGGACACCACCCCGCGGGCGGCAAACAGCGCCAGCGCACCGACGATGCCGTAGAACAGGAGGTTCACGCCGTAGGAGGCGGCGGCCGGCGTTGGGGCCAGTGCCCGGAGCAGCGGCAGGATCAGTTCCCCGGCCAGCGCGAAGAATGCGGCGACGGCCACGTAGAGCCCGACGGCGGTGAGGTCCAGCGGCGAAAACCGGTAGAGATCCGGCCGCGGAGCAGGGAGCATGCGTCTGGTAGTCACCATGCTTCCAGCGTAGTGCGCCAAGTCCTGCGCGAACGTACAGTTATGGCCCCGCGAGGACGGTCAGAAGGGGCCACAACTGTACGTTCGCGCCACCAGCGCGGTGCTCAAGGGTTCGACGGCGCGGGGCGTCATGCGGCTTCGTCGCGTTGCGGGGGCTGAACCGCCGCCGATACAATATTCGGTATGCCTAACTTTTTGTTTCGGTGTGCCAAAGTAGTCCGCCGAACGCTCGCCCACCGGAGTGCGAAGAAGCGCCCCTGTTCCCGCATGCCCAATGTCGGCCCGGAAGGGGCGGCCCCCGATACCGCAGTGAAAAGCAGCAGGGGAGCTGCCGTCGTCGTACTTCTCGCTTTGGCGCTGACAGCATGCGGCGGCAATGCCACCGGCAACGGCAACGACGGCCGGCCAGTGGTGCTGACCACCTTTACAGTGCTGGCGGACGTGGCGAGAAACGTGGCAGGGGACAAGCTGCAGGTGGAGTCCATCACCAAGGCGGGCGCGGAGATCCACGGCTACGAACCCACACCGGGCGACATCCGCAAGGCCTCGCAGGCGGACCTGATTCTGGATAACGGGCTCAACCTCGAGGCCTGGTTCGCGCAGTTCGTCGAGGGCTTGGACGTGCCGCACGCCGTGGTGAGCGAGGGCGTGGACGTGATGCCCATCAGCGAGGACTCCTACCGAGGCAAACCCAATCCGCACGCCTGGATGTCGCCGGTCAACGTGCAGATCTACGTGGACAACATGGTGAAGGCCTTCTCGAAACTGGATCCTGCCAATGCCGGCGATTTCGAGGCCAACGGCAAGGCCTACAAGGCGAAGCTCCAGGCCGTGCAGGACGAGATGAAAGCCAAACTGGCAGCCGTGCCCAAGAGCCAACGGGCGCTGGTGACCTGCGAAGGCGCCTTCTCCTACCTGACCCGCGATGCCGGCCTCAAAGAGGTGTATATCTGGGCGGTCAACGCCGAGCAGCAGGCCACACCCCAGCAGATCACGGAGGCGATCGGCTTCGTCCGGGAAAACAAAGTGCCCGCCGTCTTCTGCGAGTCCACGGTCTCTGACGCTCCGATGCGGCAGGTGGTGGAGGCCACCGGCGCCAAGTTCGGCGGCGTGCTGTACGTGGACTCCCTCTCCGAACCGGACGGGCCCGTGCCCACGTACCTGGATCTCATCCGGCATGACTCCCAGCTGATCACCACCGCCCTGGCGGGTGCGGGATCATGAGCGCCTTCACGGCCCACCGCACGGCCGGCAGCGGGCAAGCGTCACCGCACCCCGCCATCCTGGTGGAGAACGTCACCGTGCACTACGGCGAGGTCCTCGCCCTGGACGCCGCCTCGCTGCGCCTCGACCACGCCAGGATCTGCGGCCTGATCGGCATGAACGGTTCAGGTAAGTCAACGCTGTTCAAGGCCATCATGGGCATGATCAGGCCCGATGCCGGCCGTGTCCTGATCAATGGCGTGCCACCCGCCAAGGCGCGCAGGGAAGGCGGCATTGGCTACGTCCCGCAGAGCGAGGACGTGGACTGGCAGTTCCCGCTGTCCGTCCGGGACGTGGTGATGATGGGCCGCTACGGGCACCAGGGGTTCACCCGCCGCCCCTCCAAGGCGGACCGCGCCGCCGTCGACGAGGCCCTTGAGCGCGTGGAACTCGCTGACTTTGCCGGCCGCCAGATCGGCCAGCTCTCCGGCGGCCAGAAGAAGCGTGCCTTCGTGGCGCGGGGCATCGCGCAGGGAGCCACCATGATGCTCCTGGACGAGCCTTTTGCGGGCGTCGACAAGCGCTCGGAGGCCACGATCACCCGCCTGCTCCGCGAACTCGCCACGGACGGCTGCACCATCCTCATCTCCACACACGACCTTCACGCCCTGCCGCAACTGTGCGACGAAGCGGTGCTGCTGATGCGCAAGGTGCTCATGCACGGAGCGCCTGAGGTGGTGCTGCAGCCGGAGAACCTGGCCATGGCGTTCGGGCTGGACGTCCTGAACCGGAACGGGAGCCCCGGCCCCGGCTCAACCGGCTTGGGCGGCCCGGGCCCCAGCGGCCCCGGTCCGGGAGCGCACGGCCCCGGCCCTCACGACCCGCTGCAGAACCCAAACTCCGCACGCAGCCACAGAGAGGGGAACTGACCCGTGGATCCGATCAGCCTCCTGCTGGAACCCCTCGGCTACGACTTCATGATCCGTGCCATCCTCACCACGGCCCTCGCCGCCATTGTCTGCGCGGTGCTCAGCTGCTGGCTGGTGCTCATCGGCTGGTCGCTCATGGGCGATGCCGTCTCGCACGCCGTGCTTCCCGGCGTCGTGCTGGCCTACATCGTGGGCGCGCCGTTTGCGCTCGGGGCCCTGGTGTTTGCCCTGGTGGCCGTGACCCTCATTGGGGTGGTCCGGAACACCAGCCGGGTGAAGGAGGACGCCGCGATCGGCATCGTCTTCACGTCCCTTTTCGCCCTGGGCCTGGTGCTGATCTCGGTCACGCCGAGCCAGACCGACCTGAACCACATCATTTTCGGCAACCTGCTGGGCGTCAGCATCCCGGACCTCATCCAGGTCCTCGTGCTGGGCGTGGTGGCGTTCGCCATCCTCATCCTGAAACGCCGCGACCTCACGCTCTACGCCTTCGACCCAACGCACGCCCACGCCATCGGGCTTTCACCGCGCAGGCTGGGTGCGCTCCTCCTCGGGCTGCTGGCCCTGACGTCCGTCGTTGCGCTGCAGACAGTGGGCGTTGTGCTGGTGGTGGCCATGCTCATCATTCCGGGTTCCACCGCCTACCTTTTGACCGACCGCTTCTCCCGCATGCTGGTGATCGCGCCGGCAATTTCCGCGGCCTGCTCCATCGCCGGAATCTACTTCAGCTACTACCTGGACACCGCATCCGGCGCCATGGTGGTGCTCACCCAGGGGGCCGTGTTCGCCCTCGTCTATCTGTTCAGCCCGCGGCAGGGACTGATCGGCACACGGCTCGCCAAGGCCCGCCGCAGGAAGGCGGCGGCCCTCGCCGTGTGACCGCGTCCGCCCTGGGGGCGGGGGTACGCGGGCGGTGCGCGCCTTGACGGGGCCGCCACCGCCCGGCAGTCTTGACCCATGAAGTCCTAGACGCGGCGCCGGCACCAGCCCGGCCCTGCAATCCCGGTATGGCCCTAGACATGGCCCCGTAGAGCACCAGGTTCAGACCGGGCTCCGGGGCCGCCCTTTGGACTGCGAGGACTTCACATGACTGAACCAAATTTCCGCGGCGGACAGCTGCACCTGTCCGCCGTCACCCACGGCTACGGCGACCGCGTGCTCTTCAGCGGCGTTGAACTGGTGATCGCCGCGGGGGAACACGCCGCCGTCGTGGGTGAGAACGGCGCCGGCAAGTCCACCCTGCTGCGGATCCTGGCGGGCCTCGAGGTGCCCGCGGAAGGCACCGCGCAGCGGCATGGCCGGGTGGGCTATCTGGCGCAGACTTCCGGACTCTCCGCCAGGCTGACCGTGGCCGACGCCATTGACGATGCACTCCGCGCACTCCGGCAGATGGAAGCCGAGCTGGAACGGCTGGAGGACGGCCTCGCATCGGCCGGACCGGCCGAGCTTGAGGCCTACGGGAACCTGCAGACCCAGTACCAGCTGCGCGAGGGCTACGCCGCGGAATCCCGGGTGGAGGCGGCGCTGGACCGGCTGGGCCTGGGCGGCGTGGACCGCGGCCGGATGCTGGGGTCGCTGTCCGGCGGGGAGCAGGAGCGCGTGGCCCTGGCCTGCCTGCTGGCGGATCCCGCGGACATCCTGCTCCTGGATGAGCCCACGAACCACCTGGACGCCAGCGGCACGGCCTGGCTCGAGGGACGTCTCGCAGCGCACCGGGGGGCCGTGGTGGTGGTCTCGCACGACCGCGTGCTGCTGCGGAAGGTAGCCGCCGCCGTGATCGAGGTCGACGCCGAGCGCCGCACGGTAAACCGCTACGGCAACGGCTACGACGGCTACCTGAAGGAGAAGCGCGCCGAGCGCCAGCGCTGGGTGCAGCAGTACCACGGCTGGCTCGACGCCATGGATGCCGAACGGCGGCAGGCGGACACAGTGGCGGGCCGGATGGGCTATGCGCGCCGGCGCGACAACGACAAGGCCGGCTTCGACTTCAAGGCCGGAACCTGGCAGCGGGCGGCCGCCAGCAAGATCCGTAACGCACAGGAGCGGCTGCGCCGCCTGGAGGACAACCCCGTGGAGCGCCCGCCCGAACGCCTGAAGCTCGACGCCGGATTGCACCCCGGGTCCGACGGCGGGACTTCCGGTGCGCCCAGGGAGTCCGCCGGTTCCGCCGGGAGCGCCGCCGGCGCCGTCGAGACTTCCGGCGGTGAACCCTGGGCAGCCGTAGATGGGGTACTGCATGCCCGTAACACCCGGGTGCCCGGACGGCTGGACGTCCCCGAGTTCCGGGTGGACCGCGGGCAGAAGGTCCTCATCACCGGTCCCAACGGGGCCGGGAAGTCCACACTGCTCTCGGTCCTGGCCGGCACCCTCGAGCCGGCCTCGGGCCAGGTGGCGCGCCACGGCCGGATCGGTTATCTGCAGCAGGAGCTGGATCTCCCAGAGCATCCGTCCCTGCGGCTGCTGCCCGCCTTTGCCGCGGGCCTCGGCGGGAACATCGACGAGCACGCGGAGGCGCTGCTGCGGCTGGGCCTCTTCCGGACCAGCGAGTTCCACGTTCCGGTGGGCGCGCTGTCGGCGGGCCAGCAGCGAAGGCTGGCGCTCGCGCGGCTGCTGCTCGGCCACAAGGACGTCATGCTCCTTGACGAACCCAGCAACCATCTGGCCCCTGCGCTCGTGGAGGAGCTGGAAGCGGCGCTCGCCGAGTTCGAGGGAACGGTGGTGATGGTCAGCCACGACCGGGCCCTGGGGGAGTGGTTCGACGCCTGCGCGGACCGGTCACGCGGCCGGGCGGGCGAAGGCGCCTCCGGGAGATGGCTCAGGTACACGATGGCGGACGGCATGCTGGAAAAGGTGGCGCTGCCCGCCTGAGCTTGGGTCCCCGCTACCGCCTGGGTGGAATGCCGCAGGCGGTAGCGGGGAGCGGGGAAGCTACCGGAACAGGGCGCTGTAGGTCCCCATGATGATCCGGTCGCCGGGCCTGGACTTCCTGATGTAGTCCACCACGGCCCAGTCATCCAGCGAGATGCAGCCCGCCGTCGGGACCTTGTTCATGTGCAGGAAGATGGCGAAGCCGGCGTCCTGCACGATGTTGGGACGGTTGTAGTTGATCACCACGCCCTGGCGGTAGTCATGCGTGGCGCGGGTGGCGAAGTACCACATGTTCTCGTCCCAGCCCACCCACGATGAGGACTCGAAGTACTTGTTGTACGTCGCGGTCCATGGGTTGCCGCCCCAGCGGGAGCGGGGGTTCAGCGTGCGGTAGGGGAGCGCCGTTCCCGGGTTCCCCAGGCCGAAGGCCTCCGTCACCGAGTACGAGCCCGTGGGCGAGTACAGGTAGCGGGTGGGGCCGGAGGGGACGCCCGGAGCCTTGAAGCCGGAGGCGCCCACATAGCCGTCGGTCCGCCAGTCCTGGACGTAGGTTCCGGCCATCCGGACGCAGTAGACGTTGGTGGCATACGACTGGCCGTACTTTTGGGTGAAGGTCAGAAGCACCCGGTTGGCGCCGTATGTCGAGTATTTGGTCCGCCCATTGTTGAGCTTAGAGCACTCCGTCATGGCGTAGACGCGGGCACCTGCTGTGCTGGTCCAGCCGATGAAACCGCGCTGGAAGGACTGCACGCACTGCGAACCAACGCAGCGGACGTTTGCTGTGGGATAGCCCAGCGAGCTCCGGTTGGCACCCATACCGGCGTACTTGCTGCCGATGGCGCCGCGTGAAACCCAGGCTCCGGTCGCAGGAGACCAGTAGATCGTTCCGCCTTGGAAGCGCTGGACGCAGCCGCTAGCCGGCTGGCCACAGACTTGGTTGGCGACCGGGTAGCCTAGAACGCCCTTGTGGCCCGCCCAGGCGCGCCACCGCTGGTTGATGGCTCCCTTGACGATGCGCGCGCCGGTGGCTGGTGACCAGTAGATGTTGCCCTTGGCGAAAGCTTGGGCGCACCCGCCGCCCTTCAACCCGCAGAATTCCTTGTGAATGGGGATGCCTAGACCGTTCTCAGCACCGATGGCAACCCAGTAACGGCCTACACCGGCTGTGCTCCGGACTTGGTACACGCCCTTCGGGATCCATGCCAAGATCCGCCCGGTGGCAAAACGCTGGATGGTTCCGCCCGGTGCCGCTACCTCGTCAGTGATTGGGTACCCGAAGGTTGGGAGGGTTCCGCCAGCGTACCAGGCGGGGCCGGTGTGGCCGGAGCTGCGCAGGACCGGATGGGCGCCGGTTTTTGACGTCCAGTAAATGTTCCCGCCTTTGAAAATCTGGTGGCAAAGACCGCCACCACAGAACTGGCTTGTACGGGGCGCGCCCAGAACCCCTGTCGCTCCCTTCATAGCCCGCCATTTTGTGCCGATCGCGCCCGGGACTGCGATAGGTGCCGGAGCTTCCGGTGGAGCAGTCACGGGCGGGGGCGGGGTAGTCGAAGGCGCCGGGGTAACTGCCGGCGATGCGGTGTCAGGCGGCGTAGTTTCAGGGGACGGTCTTGCCGAAGTCGTGCCGGAGGGCGACGGCGACACTGACTCCGAAGGCAGCGGTTCCTGGGGGCTGGTTCCTGCAGTGTCGGTTGGTGTCGGCGAGGCCTCGTCCGGCGCCGCGCCGATCACCTCTGTTGTCTGGGAAGACGGCATGGCGGCAGTGGAGCCGACGGCGAGGGCAGGAGAGGACGCGAGTGGTCCGGCCGCCAGGCTCAGGAGCAGGGCAGCCGCGAGTAGTGGTTTTTTCACGAAGCATCCTCCACCGACACGACCGGTTCGCACGTGCCGGTCTGGCCCGTGGTTTTGGCGAAGTTCTCCGCAGACACTTCAGCCGATTTCCCTGCCTGGACCGTTTCCGTGATCAGGGTGTGGCCCTGGACAGCCGCGCCGACGGTGACCGCGATGGCCACGGTGTACTTCTTGGCTTTGTCCGACGAGTTGACCAGGGTTCCCTTGAACGTCCACTGGCCGTCCGGACCGGCCGCGCAGGTGTGCTCCTGCAGGGCGTCGATCGCGTTCAGTGAGGTGGACACATCGGTGGGCAGGGAAGGGGCCGTAGTGGGTGGTGAGGATTCCGACGGCGGCTGGGACACCGCCGTCGTACTGGTTGCCGATGGTGAAGCGCTGGGGCTGGGTCCGGCAGGGTCTGAGCCCCCGCCGGAACACCCCGAGGCTGCCAGGAGCAAGGCCGCAGGCAGCAGTAGTGCTCTCTTTCTCATAGTCCCCCCTGAAAAATGGCGCGAGTGCCGGCCTCCGCATGAGACGGTGCGGATGCCATGGCCGGGAACGGATCCCCGGCCATGGTGCTCAGAGTAGCCCCAAACCGGGCACCAGAGGGAGCTTTTTGTCCATTCGAGTTACTGTTTCGCTACGCGGCTTGGGGACGTCGTGAATCCAGCGGCAAAACCGGGCCCGACCTGCGGAATGTTGCCCGCGTCACGGAGGAGTCCGGAAATCTTGTACGATGGATGGGCCGTGCGAACCTTCGGTGCTCCACGAGTTTTGTGCACATACGGTCCTCATAAGGGGTCATAAGTCGAATTACCTGTGCAAAAACTCCAGGTTCCGGAACCGGCAGTGCCCATCCAAGGCAACCCCCCGACCTACAAGGAAAAGTTGTGCCTCAAAGTACCCCCACAGAACTTATGAGCCCGACGGCTCCACCCGCCGCCGTCGACTCGACCCTCAGCGCCGAGGGCTACAAGAAGACCCTGAGCAGGCGCCACGTCACGATGATCGCGATGGGCGGCGCGATCGGCGTCGGCCTCTTCATGGGAGCAGGCGGCCGGCTGGCCTCCACCGGCCCCGCGCTAATCTTCTCCTACGCCATCGCCGGCGTCATCGCCTACCTGCTGATGCGCGCCCTCGGCGAGCTCATCATGTACCGCCAGACGTCAGGCTCCTTCGTGAGCTACGCGGGCGAGCTGTTCGGCAAGAAGGGCGCTTACCTGTCAGGGTGGATGTACTTCATCAACTGGGCCATGACCGGCATCGCGGAACTGATCGCGATCGGCCTGTACTTCCAGTTCTTCTTCCCCAACGTCCCCGTGGAACTCTCCGCGATCGCAGCGCTGGTGCTGCTGGTGGCCGTGAACCTGCTCAGCGTCAAGGCGTTCGGCGAATTCGAGTTCTGGGCGTCCTGCCTCAAGGTGGGCGCCATCGTGATCTTCCTGGCCGTGGGCACGTTCATGGTGGTCACGAACGCCAAGGTGGGCGCCGGCCACGCGTCGCCGGTTAACCTCTTCGCCGGCGACGGCGGCATGTTCCCCAAGGGCGCCCTGGTGATGATCCTGGTGCTCAACGCCGTCATCTTCGCCTACAACGCCATCGAACTCGTGGGCATCACCGCCGGTGAGATGGAAAACCCGGAACGCGAAGTGCCCAAGGCGATCCGCGCCGTCGTGGTCCGCATCGTGGTGTTCTACGTCGGTTCCGTGACGCTGCTGGCCATGCTGCTGCCCTCCGACCAGTACAAGGCCGGCACCTCGCCGTTCGTCACCGTCTTCGGGCAGATGGGCCTGCCGTGGATGGGCGACGTCATGAACATGATCGTCATCACCGCCGCGCTGTCCTCCTGCAACTCGGGCCTGTACTCGATCGGCCGGATCTTCCGCACCATGGCCAACAACGGCCACGCCCCGCAGTGGCTGACCAAGATGTCCAGCCGCCACGTGCCGTACGCCGCCATCCTGGCCATCGCCGCGGTGTACCTCGTGGGCATCCTGCTGAACATCTGGCTGGGCGGCTCGCACGCGTTCGACCTCGCGCTGAACACCGCCTCCATCGGCGTCATCTTCACCTGGGGCTCCATCTTTGCCAGCCAGATCGCGCTGCGTAAGAAGAAGGGCAGCATCTCCAGCCTGCCGATGCCGGGTTCGCCGTGGACCAGCTGGGCCGGACTCATTGCCCTGCTGGCCATCACCGTGCTGATCGGCTTCGACACCATGACTGACAAGGCCACCGGCGAGGTCTACCTGCTGGGCCTCTGGACGCTGGCCAGCATCCCGTTCTTCGCCGTGGTGCTGTGGCTGGGCTGGCAGAAGGTCAAGAACAACGAGCCGAAGAGCGAGCTCTTCAGCTAGCTTTCTATTCTGATCACGACGGCGGGCCCTCCTTTTCCGGAGGCGCCCGCCGTCGGCGTTCCCGCAGTTGAGCGCGAACGGACACTTGTGGCCCTGAGATTAGCGCGAACGGACACTATTGGGCACAAAAAACGGCGACGCCGGGCTCCCCCCAAGGGAGTCCGGCGTCACCGTTTTGGGGATGGTCTGCTAATCCCGCTTCAAGTCGTCCTTGACACCTTCGCCGACCTTCTTGGCGTCGGCGACGACCTGGTCCTTCTGGCCCTCTGCCTTGAGGCGGTCATTGTCCGTTGCGTTGCCCGCCGCTTCCTTCGCCTTGCCGCCGAAGTCCTCTGCAGCGTTCTGGATCTTGTCTCCGATACCCATGAGGGGAACCACCTTTCGGTTGCCGGTTGATCTGACGAAGCCATTTCAGCCTAACACGAAGCATGCTTACTATTTCAAGCCGTGTTCCGGATTTCCTTCGGGTCCGCGGTTGAGGGGGCGCGCCCAAAATGTCGGCCCCGCCGATAGGCTCGAGGAATGGATCACAGCATCAGCCTGAGTCAGCACGTCAATGCCAGTCCGGAGAAAGTCTGGCGGGTGATCTCGGATATTCCGGGGTCGGCCGCCACGCTTTCCGGTATCGAGTCCATCCAGATGGTCAGTGATGGGCCGTACGGCGAAGGTACCCGCTGGAAGGAGACGCGGTCCATGATGGGCCGGCGCGAGACCGTGGAAATGTGGGTGTCCCAGGCGGATCCGCCGCGCAGCACCACCGTCCAGGCGCTGCAGGGCGGAGCGGACTACACGTCCCGGTTCACGCTGGAGGAGCGGGGCGGCGGCACCGACCTGACCCTGACCTTCGGCGCGGAGGTCCTCAGGCCCACCGTGTTCAGCCGGCTGATGCTTGCCGTGTTCGGGCGGATGGGCATGAACATGACGCGGAAGGCCCTCGCGAAGGATCTCGCCGAAATTGCCGCGAAAGCGGAGCAGCTGTAGTGGCGGGAAGGTCTGCGGGCAAACCCCGGCAGGGTGTGGCCTCGAAGGTCACGCCGCCGAGGCTGGCGCCGGTCCGGCTGGAAGGCCTGCGGGAGGACGCCGCGCCGGACTTCAGGCGCGCCGAGCGCTATGACGGAATGCGGTACAGCCGCGCGGCCGCCGACGGGCTGGAGCTGAGCGGCATCACGTTCGCCGAATGCGAATTCGCCGGCGTCTCCTTCAATGAAGCCCAGTTGCGGGGCGCCACCTTCCGGGACTGCGTCGTGGAGGAGGCCTTTGCCCCCGTCCTGAACGCCGCCCGGTCCACGATGCACGACGTCATCTTCAGCAACCCGCGGTGGGGGTCGGCGGAGCTGTACGAGGGAGGCTGGCAGTCGGTGCGGATCGACGGCGGCAAGATCGACTACCTGAATCTCCGGGGATCGCGACTGGCGGACGTGCAGATCAGCGACTGCATCATCAGCGAACTGGACCTCGGCTCAGCCACCGCGGCCCGGGTGGCGCTGAAAAACTGCACCATCGGAAGCCTGGACCTTGCCGGCGCCAAGCTGAAGGACTTCGACCTGCGCGGCTCGGACTTCCGGAGCGTCAGCGGCCTGGGCAGCCTTGCCGGCGTGGTGATCGACGAGTACCAGCTGGGGCTCCTGGCCCCGCTCCTGGCGGCCCACCTCGGCGTCGTCGTCGCCTGACGCGCCGGGGCGTTGGAGTTTTTGTCCACTTGTCACGACTTGGAGCCACGTTAACTCGCGACAAGCGGACTAAAACTCCAGTCCCGTTGACCGGTTGCTCTCACCGTGTAATCTTTATAGAACGAACGGTCGGTAATTTATTCATGTTCCGGCCCAGCTTCTGCGAAAAGGATGTTCTCATGGTCGAGGCTTTTCTGGTTGGCGGTGCCCGCACCCCGGTAGGACGTTACGGCGGGGCGCTCTCGGCGGTCCGGCCCGATGATCTGGCCGCCCTGGTGGTCCGCGAGGCCGTGGCCCGGGCGGGCGTGGATCCGGACGCCATCGACGAGGTCATTCTCGGCAACGCCAACGGCGCCGGCGAGGAGAACCGCAACGTGGCGCGCATGGCCACCATCCTGGCCGGCCTCCCGCTGCACATCCCGGGCATCACCGTGAACCGGCTCTGCTCCTCGGGCCTGAGCGCCATCATCATGGCCAGCCAGATGATCAAGTCCGGTGCCGCGGACATCGTGGTGGCCGGCGGCGTGGAATCCATGAGCCGCGCGCCCTGGGTCCAGGAGAAGCCGCAGACGGCCTTCGCGAAGCCTGGGGACATCTTCGACACCTCCATCGGCTGGCGGTTCGTGAACCCGCTGTTCACAAAGGGCGAGCTGTCGCGCGGCGGCAAGATGACCTTCTCCATGCCGGAAACCGCCGAGGAAGTGGGCCGCGTGGACAACATCTCCCGCGAGGACGCCGACGCCTTCGCCGTCCGCTCCCACGAAAAGGCACTGGCGGCCATCGAGGCGGGCAGGTTCAAGGACGAGATCGTCCCGGTAACCGTCAAAACCCGGAAATCCGAGACAGTGGTGGACACCGATGAGGGTCCGCGGCCAGGAACCTCCATGGACGTTCTGTCCGGTCTCCGTCCCGTGGTTCCCGGCGGCTCGGTTGTCACCGCCGGCAACTCGTCCTCCCTCAATGACGGCGCGTCCGCCATCATCGTGGCCTCCGATGCTGCCGTCCAGCGGCTCGGCCTCACGCCCCGCGCCCGCATCATCGACGGCGCCTCCGCGGGCTGTGAGCCGGAAATCATGGGCATCGGCCCGGTTCCGGCAACCCAGAAGGTGCTCAAGCGGAGCGGGCTCAGCGTCGGTGACCTGGGCGCCGTCGAACTTAATGAGGCGTTTGCCACCCAGTCGCTGGCCAGCGTGCGGCGTCTTGGGCTGGACCCGGACATTGTGAACAACGACGGCGGCGCGATCGCTCTGGGGCACCCGCTGGGTTCCAGCGGCTCCCGGATCGCCATCACCCTGCTGGGCCGGATGGAGCGTGAAGACGCGCGGATCGGCCTGGCCACCATGTGTATCGGCGTGGGCCAGGGCACGGCCATGCTGCTGGAGCGCATGTAGTGCCGGGCCAGGACAACGCGAACGGACACTTGAGCACCCGGGATTTCAGCACCCTCCTGGTCGAAGAGCGCGAGGACCGGGTGGTGGTGCTCCTCAACCGCCCGGATGTCCGCAACGCCATCGACCAGCAGATGGTGGACGAGCTCCACGCGGTGTGCGCCGAGCTGGAGAAGAATCCCAAAATCCTGATCATCGCCGGTACCGAGGGCGTGTTTGCCTCGGGCGCGGATATCGCCCAGCTGCGGGAGCGGCGCCGCGATGACGCCCTCCAGGGCATCAACTCCACCATCTTTGTGCGCATCGCCAAGCTGCCCATGCCGGTGATCGCAGCGCTGGACGGATACTGTCTGGGCGGCGGCGCCGAACTGGCCTACGCCGCCGACTTCCGGATAGGTACCCCGGCCGTGCGGATCGGCAATCCGGAAACGGGACTGGGAATTCTGGCGGCTGCCGGTGCCAGCTGGCGGCTGAAGGAACTGGTGGGGGAGCCCTTGGCCAAGGAGATCCTGCTGGCCGGCCGGGTACTGAAGGCTGAGGAGGCCCTCAGCGTCAATCTCGTCACCGAGCTCCACGAAGCCGCCGATCTCATGGACGCTGCCCACCGGCTGGCTGACCGCATCGCCCGGCAGGACCCGCTGGCCGTCCGGATCACCAAATCCGTGTTCCACGCGCCGGCCGGGGCGCACCCGCTGATCGACCAGCTGGCGCAGGGGATCCTGTTCGAGTCGCAGGCCAAGTTCGACCGGATGCAGGCATTCCTCGATAAGAAAAACGACAAGAAGAAAACAGACGGGACGAAGTCATGACCGCCATTCCCCAGCACATCGGAGTCCTCGGCGGCGGCCGGATGGGCGCAGGAATCGCCCACGCCTTCCTCATCAAGGGCGCCACCGTGGTGGTGGTGGAGCGCGACGACGATGCTGCCGCAGGCGCGCGCACCCGGGTCACCGATGCCGTGGCCAAGTCCGCTTCCCGCGGCGCCCTGGACGGAGCCCCGGAGGAAGTTCTGGCGCGGTTCAGCACGTCCACCGATTACTCGGCCTTCGCCGGCTGCGGTCTCGTGGTGGAGGCGGTTCCGGAGGATTTCGAGCTCAAGGTCAGCGCCCTGAAGGCGGTGGAGGAACAGCTGGCGCCCGGCGCGTTCCTGGCCTCGAACACGTCGTCGCTCTCGGTCACCGATCTCGCCGCCCAGCTGCAGCGGCCGGCCAGCTTCGTGGGGCTGCACTTCTTCAACCCCGTGCCCGCCTCCACCCTGATCGAGGTGGTGGTGGCCAAGGAGACGTCACCCGAGCTGGCGGCCCAAGCCAAAGGCTGGACGGAAGCGCTGGGCAAGACCGCCGTCGTCGTCAATGATGCCCCGGGGTTCGCGTCCTCGCGGCTGGGCGTGGCGATTGCGCTGGAGGCGATGCGCATGGTGGAGGAGGGCGTGGCCTCCGCGGAGGACATCGACGCCGCCATGGTGCTGGGCTACAAGCACCCCACCGGGCCGCTGAAGACCACCGACATTGTGGGCCTGGACGTCCGCCTGGGCATCGCCGAATACCTGCACTCGACGCTGGGGGAGCGCTTCGCGCCGCCACAGATTCTCCGGGACAAGGTGGCACGCGGAGAACTGGGCCGCAAGACCGGCAAGGGCTTCTTCGACTGGACGGACTGAACCGCCGCCGTCACCCGCTGCCCGCCGCCGTACGAATGGGTGCAGCTGACCCGGGCGGGCGCGCCTGAAGGCCGGTGGGCCCTAGAGCAACCCGACAATGTAGCCGACGAAGAACAGCAGACACAGCAGCACCACAATGCCGAGAGCCACCAGCACAGCCACTTGGGTTCCACGCGGCGGTCCTCCCTCGTCGTGCCCCTGTGGCCCACCGGTGGAGGCTTCAGCGGGCGGTGTTTCGCCCGGCGGCACTCCGCCGCCTGGCTCCAGCCCGGTGATGTTGTCTTCAAGAGGGTCGGGGTTCTGGCTGCTCATGGGGTCCTCCTGTGCTGGATTGCGGCCGGCGCGCCTAGAGCGATTCGAGTTTCTGCCGGAGCCCGTTCAGGGCCGGGTCGCGGAGCTGCGTGAACTGCGGCTTGAGGAACGGCTGCAGCAGCTTGTAGGGCCAGTTGATGCTGAACTGGGCCGTGTACAGGACCTCGGAACCCGAGGGGAGCGACCGCACGTCGATCGAGTCAAAAGCCACGAGGTTCCGGTGTTCGCCCCGGAGCTTGATGTGGTTGTCGAACAGTTCGATGACCTCGTACTCGATGGGCTGGCGCTTGTCCCGGAACAGTGCCTCCGCGTGGTAGCGGTGGCCGACGGCGACAGGGCCCTCGGTCAGCTTGTCCATGACCGCCGTGCCCGGGTCCCACTCGCTGGTGTGTTCGAAGGCGGACAGGTAAGCGAACGCAGTCCGCGCCGGCAGGGATGAAGTGACAGTGCCCGAGACTGTGATCATGACACCAGCCTAGCCACGCAGGCCGCCGGGCACACGACTAGTCGAGCGCCGTCCTGATGGAGGCGGCGTACCCCTTGGCGTAGCCGTCAGCCGTCGGATGGAAAATGTCGGCGGTCTGGGTGCCGCAGGTGGCGGTGGCAGCGCAGAGCGGCGAAAGCCCCACGATCCACGGCTGCTGCGATCCGATTCCGTGGCCGGCAAACGCCCGCGATACGTCCACGTAGTGAACCTTCGAGCGGCCGCCGTCGGCTGCGCGGGCGGCGTTGGCGATGACTGCGTTCAGCTGCTGCGTCAGCCCGTTCACCGGGTCAGCCGCCGGGCCTGCGCCGGGCTCGAACAGCAGCGGGTACCCGGTCACGTAGATGTCAGCACGCGGTGCCTTCGCCTTAACGTCATTCAGCATGGCCAGAAGGTCCTGGAAGAACGGGCTCGCCTCGGGGGTTTTCAGGGCGGTCTGCAGGATCGCGGCCCGCTGCGCCAGGGCAGCAGCGCACGCCGAACCGGAGTCCTGCGCACAGACCACCAGCGCGCCGATGGAGTCGAGGTCGTTGCCTCCGGCAGTGACGGTCACCAGGTCCACCTTCTTGCTCAGCGAGGGGATCTGGTTGGTCCGGACGGTCCTTGTGGTGGCGCCGCTGCAGGTCACATTCCCGGTGAGGCTGATCTTGCGCGCTGCGTCCAGCAGCTCCGGGTAGCTGTGGCCGCTCCGCAGGCATGCGTCCGTGTACGGCCCGGCACCCTGGCCCGCGGCATAGGAATCGCCCAGCGCAACATAGGAATCGAACCGGTCGGCGGATGCCGGCGCGCCGGTCAGGCCGGCCAGGACCAACGCCGCGAGGACGGCGGTAAGGCGGGCGGCCCGGCGTCGCAAAGACTTTTTGGCTGTCATCAGAATCCCCATATTCGTTCAGGCCGACGTGCGGCGCCCATGTCCCAAGGGTACGCCCGCAGTCAACGCCCCGGCCGGGCGGTTCTGTCACCGCGCAGCACGCCATCTGCCGCAACGTGTACGCGAACCCGTGCGGCTGCCGGGGCAGGTGTGGTTAGCTGGCTCCGTGAACGCGAGGGGACAAATCAGCTGGGACGGGGCGGTGAACGCCTGGCTTGTGGCTGGCTCTGTCTACCGGATGGGGCGGCGGGAATGGCTCACGGAGGCAGGGTGGAAGGAAGCGTACCGCGACGGGATCCGCACGATCATTGACCTTCGTAATCCCGGCGAACGGCAGCGCCGCCCCAGCGATCCGGAGGTGGGTGAGGCGCTCGCCGCATTTGACGTCGTCCTGGCACCCACGGAGGATCCGGAAAATCCCGAGTTCAAAGCCCTGTGCGACCCCTACCTGAACGATCCCGCACACTATGCCGCCAACGCCCGGCTCTTTCCGGACCGGCTCGCCGCCGTGTTCAAGGCCGTGGCTGCCGCGCCAGCAGGTGTCGTGATCCACTGCTCGGCCGGCAGGGACCGCAGCGGCATGATCGCGGCCATGCTCCAAGACCTTGCAGGCGCCAGTGATTCCGAGATCGTGGCCAGCTATCAGGCCGCCATGCGCAGCATCAACGAACGCCACCGGACCATGTGGCCGCCGCATCCGCATGAACGCTACCTCGACGAGGAAACCCTGTCCCCGCTCCTGGAGACCCGCGGCGCCCGAGTTCTGGATTTTGTCCGGGGGCTCAAGACGCGGGAATACCTGCTGCGGAACGGCGTCACCGAGCCGGAGCTGGAAGCGGTACTGGCCGCCCTCGGCGCTAGGGTTGCCCTGTGACTTCTCCCGCATCCGGCCGGGCGCTCCGGCGCGCACTCGCCCTGGCGGCCGCGGTGGCGCTGGGCGCCCCGCTCTCGTCAGTGCCCGCTTACGCTGTCCTGGAAAGCACGACGACGGCGGAGTCCGGCGGCGCGGTTGACTCACCGGCGGTGCCGTCCCCGGCGGCAGATCCGGCGCCGGCGGCGGGACTTGCCGAAGCCGTTCCGCGCGATCTGGGCATGACACTGGAGGAATTCAATGCGGCAGGGGAGCAGGGAAAGCGGGCGGCCGCCGCCCTGGACACACTCCGCCAGGTCCCCGGCTTTGAAACGGTCAGGCTGGACGGCGGCAAGATCGCGGTCACCGGTACCGGTTCCGCCCTCGCCAAGGCGGTAGATGCGCTCAACGCCGCCGACGCCGGGGCCCGGGAGGAATTTGTGCTCGCGGAGCCTTCTGGGACTGTTGCCCCGGAAGGCTCCGCTCCGGCTATTGCCCCGGAATCAAGTGCCGAGAGTCCGGCGGCCGCGTCAAGCGAGAAAGACCGTCGTGCGGCGAGCGTTGAGGCGCTCTATCAGGCATACCTCCGCGAGGTGGGACCTGCCGGGCTCCAGGCCGTGGCCGAGGCGGACGGCAGGTTCATCATCCGCACCGGCGGGGTAAACGAGGCCCAAACGGAGCCTCAGCCGGCAGCAAACGAGGACGGTGGCCAAGGGGACGGTGCCGGGACGGCGGCCAACCAGGCTGCGGCGTCGGCGGATGCGGCAAGCGGCGGGCGACTGTCGCCGTCGGAATTCGTAGGGCAGTACGCCAACGTGGTTCTCGAGACCGGCGAACCACTGGCACCGGAGGAGGACTTCTTCGGCGGCCAGGGGTACCGGATCGACGGTGGGGTGGTCTGTTCCGCCGGCTTCAGCGCATTCAGCCCCGACGGGAAGCCTTTGGTCCTCACTGCCGGCCACTGTGCCGATGACGGCGCCGCCCGGCTCGCCGAGGTGACCCTGCCGGCCGGGGATCCAGCCGGAGGATTCGCGGCTGAAAACGCGGTCACCGGGGAACTCGGGACATTCGGCTTCAGCCAGTTCGGCGGGCCCGGGAACTCGAGGGTCACTGACCCGGAGAATCCCGGCACGCCGGGGAACGACATCGCGGTCATCGGCTCCATCCGCCCGGACATTGACCCGCTCCCGGCAACCACCACGTGGGAGAACGCCACCAGCCTCGGGACCGGCTCAGTGAAGATCGTGGGGATGACGTCGCCTTTTGTGGGGCAGGCCGTCTGCCGTTCCGGGCGGACCGCCGGATGGTCATGCGGCACCGTGGACGAGGTGGGGATCTACATCGTGGGCGGCAGCTCGGGGGACCCTGCCGACCTGCGATCCTTTAGCGGGTTCCTCTCCACGTCCGTGCAGTCCAGCGGCGGCGATTCCGGCGGACCCTGGATCAGCGGGAACTACGCCGTGGGCACCCACTCCGCGGGGAACTCCGCCGGCTCCGCAGAGAACTTTGCCGTTGCCGCGACCCTTGCGGATTCCATGTCAGTCCTCCAGGGCGTGCAGCTGCGGCTGTTCCTGAACAGGCCGGTCCTGGCCGGGTCCCTTCCGGCAGGTCCGATCGTTCCAGGTCAGCAGATCACCGGCCGGCTGGCCTCGGCCCCGGCCACCGACGTTCCGGCGGGAACCCAGGTCCGGGTCACCTTCCCGGGCAGTGAACCGTTCGACGTGGACGTGGACGCCACGGGCAACTGGGCCGTCAGCTCGCCCGGCTCCGCCACGGAGTTCACGGCCCAGGCGATCAACGGTTTCAGCCGCTCGGGGTTGAGCACCTTCAGCACCGTGCCGGAGTCCGGTCCGCCTGCGCCGGGCGGCGCCGACGCCGGTACGCCAGGCCCTGACGGGTCCCCGGCAGCGTCCCCGCCGGCCGCGGCGCAGGGCGAGGAGCCTGCAGCGCTGACGCCCGCGCCTGAACCGTCGGTGGTGGCCGTGCTTCCTGCCGGCGGCCCCGCCGCGGCTGCAGCAGGACCTGACGGGGCGGGAGTTCCGGACGGCGCTGCTGTTCCGGGCAGGGATGGGGCGCCGCTGGTGCTCGCCGACACGGGGGTCTCGGGCCTGGCCGTCGCTGGTGCGGGGGCGGGAGTGGCCCTGCTGCTCGGTATCCTGTTGCTGATAGTGGTGCGGCGCCGCAGCAGGCGCTAGCCGCACGTTGCGATGGCGGCGCGACAACAGATGGCGCCGCGGCGGTGCGGTGCACTGGTTCCGTGGAACGGGGCCGGGTCGGCTCAGCCGATGGTGGCGGCTTCGTCCAGGGTGTGCGGCTCGAAGTGCTCGATGATGTCGCGGACCGACGCGAGGCCCTCGGTAAACGCCGCCGAGGCGCGCCACTGTTCGACCTGCTCGAGTGACGCCCAGGGCCCGGTACTGATGAAGCGGTTGGGGACATCGCGGTCACGCATTAGCAGGCCCCGCCCTCCCGGATAATCCTTGTGGGTTCGGTCGGCCATGTCCTTCCAGGCCTTCACGAATTCGTCCTCGTGGCCAGGCTTCACAAGCCAGATTCCCAACGTGTAAACGGACACATCCACCACCTCCATTGGTGTGCAGAGCGGATACCTGATTATCGTCCCGCGGCGTGGCGCGCGGAAGACGCCGACCGAACTGCCGGCGTCGGCCGGCGCTGACCACCCAGCCCGGCCAAGGCTGACTTACCCCGCGCTAACAGTTGGCTGGCTTGTATTCGTAAGCGCCGGCGTCGGCCTGTCCGGACCCTGAGCATTGACCGTTTTGCGGCACGGAAGCCTGATCCAGGTCCACCCCGGACGGGCTGCTGCCCGCACGGTCTATCGCCGGGCTGCCGCCGGTGAGGTGGAGATCATCCGGGGGATTGACGAACCCTGCCGGAGCCGTCGTCGAACTGTTGTCCAGCGGGACGTTGCTGGGGCCGTTGATGACGTTGGACTGTTCCGTCCAGCCGGATCCGTCCATCCACAGGGCCTCGCGCTCGGCCACGAGGATGTTGGCGCGGATGACCGTCGAGGAAGGGCAGGATGCGTGGCAAACCACGCCGCGCGAATGGCTGCCGTTGAGCCATACCGTGTTGAATTCGAAGGTGGTGCTGTTCGTGGGGCCGAACCGCGTGCCCGGGCCGCGGATGGTCAGGCCGGCGGACTCGGCGCAGTCTGCGCCGCACGAGGACCGGACCAGGTTGTAGCGGAAAACGTTTCCGTCGGCTGCCCCGTCGGAGCGCCCGATCTCGGAAAACACGTTGTTGTTGATGGCCCTGTTGTGGTGGATGTTGTTGCGGCTGCCGTTGTAGATCTCGAAGGCGCTGCCGTCCCGGCTGAAATCATAGGAGGAAGCAGGGGAACCGGTGACGGTGTTGCCGGAGAACTCGTTGTCGTTGCCGTTGATCAGCACGCCGAAAGCGCCAGAATCGTCGGTGCAGTTGGCCGCCTCCGGGGTGCCGCACTGATCGCCCGGCGTGTTGACGTTCATGATGTTGTTGTCCGTGAGGACATTGTTGGAGTATTTTCCGAAGTCGGAGCCCGTGCCCACTTTGATGCCGGCGGTGTTGTCGGAGGCCTCCGAGTTCTTCACCACCACGTGGTCGCCGTAGACGTTGAAGCCCGCATACCCGCAGTCGGCGGCCCGCAGCCCGTCCACCTCGATGTAGCTGCCGTTCAGCCGGAAGCAGTTTCCGCCCTCCCCGCTGGTTATCGTTGGCAGGTTTCCGTTGCCGTAGCCATCCAGTCTGATGGCCGACGCCGGTGTTCCGCTTTCGTCCAAAACGATGTTGCCGGTCCACTCGTCGCCCTTGCGGAAACTGATGGTGTCGCCGGGGTTGAAGGCGGTGTCGTTGACCTTCACCAGTGACTGCCAGGGCGAATCCGGGGTGGTCCCGGAGTTGGTGTCACTGCCCGCTGCACTGACGTAGTAGTGGGTGGACGGCGTCGACGGGGCCGTCGTGGAGACACAGCCCACCAGCAGGACCACCAGGAGGACGGCCGCCAGCGCGGCGGCTGCCCTTGTGGAACGTGTGCTCATGATTGCACCTGCCGGGAGGCGGACAACGAGGGCCCAGCAGCGCCGCTGCCTCTGGTCCGGAGCGGCCAGAGTATAAAGCGCCCGGTGCAAAGTCAACGGCACGGTGCGGTAACGGAGCCGCCTAAGCTAGCGGTGCGGGCCTGACTCGGACCGGGGACAGCAGACTGATGAGCAGGATGGCGGTGACGGACCCGGCGGCCATGATCGAGGCCAGCACCACGATCTGGAACCGGCCTGCCTCCAGCGGTGAAAGCCCGCCGAAAATCGCCCCGACAAAGGCCCCCGGAAGGGTGACCAGACCCGTCGTCTTGGTCTGGTCCACCGTCGGAATTAGCGCGGAGTACACGGCGGCGCGGGCCATCTCGCGGGTGGCCTGCCGGGGAGTGGCGCCCAGGGCGAGCCAGCCCTCTACCTGGTCCCAGCGGTCGATCACTGCCTCGTTGAACCTGCGGCCCGCGAGGCCTGCTATCGCCATGGAATTGCCGACGACGATCCCGCCGATCGCCAGTGCGTAACGGGAGGTGAACTCGATGGCACCAGTGCCGAAAACGATGACCAGCGATGCGAGGATGCCGGCGGCCATCGAGCCGGCCACAACGGCAAGGTGCTGCCAGGACCAGGCGAGGCGGCGGGCGGCGGTAACGGCGGCGACAGTGAACATGACGAACAGCGCCACGGCCACCCACTCGGCACTCGCGATAACGGCGCCGAGGACCAGGCTGACGGCAGCGAGCTGCACCGCGCCGCGGAGGATGGCAGCTGCCGGCGCGAAGGCGTGCGGTACCCGGAAACCTTTGAGGACTGCAGCCGTCAGCGCCATCAGGAGGCCCACCGCAATCAGGGTGGGGGCCAGGCTGCCAGGCTCGATCACGAGATCAGCCTATCCGGGGCCGGGCGGGCGGAAGCTCCGGGGCGTCAGGCCCGCGGGGCAAGCAGCAGATTGGTGATCCGGAGGGTGCACAGCCGCTGCCCGGCGTCATTGGTGATCAGCACTTCATGCGTGGTGAGGGTGCCGCCGAGGTGGATGGGGGTGGCCGTGATGGTGATGAGGCCGCTCCGGGCGGACCGGTGGTGCGTGGCGGAGACGTCAACTCCGACGGCGGTCTTGCCCAGCGTGCTGGCATGGATCACCGCTGCCCATGAGCCCACGGCCTCGCCCACGGCCAGGGAGGCGCCGCCGTGCAGGAGGCCAAACGACTGGCGGTTTCCCTCCACCGGCATGGTCGCCACGACGCGCTCGACGGACTCCTCGACGATCTTTACGCCCATCTTCTCGTCGAGCTCGCCGAGCGTGATCTTCCACAGTTCCCCGGGCGTCGGTCCTTCGGGAATCGGCTTCCCGGTTGTCTCGGATGCGGCCGGCACCGCTGCCTGGGTTTCCCCGGGCGCGTGGGTGGCCGTCAGTTCTGCGTCGCGGGCTTCGGGCGTCACGTGCTCTCCTCGGTTGTGTTCATTCGGCGGGTGTCCACCGCGGCCGGCGGAACATCGCCACTAGTGTGCAGCGAGGCACATTCATGTACTGTAGACATATTACCGAACGGACGGTCAGTAATGTTCTGGCCGGATCAGATTTGTCCCCCGTTGGAAGGACCCGTCAACGATGACCACCACCGCCACTGCCCCCGAAGCCAGCCTGGACACCGTGGAAACCGTCCCCAGTTTCGTGCAGGATTCCTGGTGGACTCCCGACGCCGGCGCGGCGGCTTCCGCCGTCCCCGTCCGGGACGCCAGCACGGGGGAGATCCTGGCCAAGGTGAGCACCGACGGCCTGGACTTGGCCGCCGTCGTGGATTACGGCCGCACCACGGGCCAAACGGAACTCGGCAAGCTGACATTCCACCAGCGTGCCCTCAAGCTCAAGGAGCTGGCGCAGTACCTGAACGCCCGCCGCGAGCACTTCTACGCGTTCTCCGCGCAAACCGGTGCCACCAAGATCGACTCGATGATCGACATCGACGGCGGCATCGGCGTGCTCTTCACGTTCGGCTCCAAGGGCCGGCGCGAGCTCCCCAACTCGCAGGTTGTGGTGGACGGGCCCATGGAGGTGCTGTCCAAGGACGGCTCCTTTGCCGGCGAGCACATCTACACCCGCATCCCCGGCGTGGCCGTGCAGATCAACGCCTTCAACTTCCCGGTCTGGGGCATGCTGGAGAAGCTCGCTCCCGCTTTCATCGCCGGCGTTCCCACCATCGTCAAGCCCGCCACCCCCACTGGCTACGTTGCCGCGGCCGTGGTCAAGGCGATCATCGAATCCAACATCCTGCCCAAGGGCTCGCTGCAGCTGATTTCGGGCTCTGTCCGCGGACTGCTTGACGTGCTGGACTACCGCGACCTCGTGGCCTTCACCGGCTCCGCGTCCACCGCGCAGTCGCTGAAGTCGCACCCCAATGTGGTGCTGGGCGGCGTGCGGTTCACATCCGAGACAGACTCGCTCAACGCCGCGATCCTGGGACCGGACGCCGTCGAGGGCACGCCGGAGTTTGACGCGTTCATCAAGTCCGTGGTCACCGAAATGACGGTCAAGGCCGGGCAGAAGTGCACCGCGATCCGCCGTGCCATCGTGCCCCATGACCTGGTGCCTGCCGTCGTTTCCGCGATCGGGGCCCGGGTGGAGCAGCGCGTGGTGCTGGGTGATCCCCGCGCGGAGGGAGTCACCATGGGCGCGCTCGCCTCCGTGGAGCAGCTCGCGGATGTCCGGGCTGCCGTGCAGTCAATGCTCGACGCCGGCGGCGAGCTTGCGTACGGAACCCTCGATTCGCCGTCGGTCACCAGCGCGGACGGCGCTACGGGCGTCGTCGAAGGCGGTGCCTTCATGTCTCCAGTGGTGCTCAGCTGGGCCGACGCTGAGGCCGAGCCGGTCCACTCGCTGGAGGCCTTCGGGCCGGTGTCGTCGGTGATCGGGTACACCGACATTCACGACGCCGTCCGGCTCGCCGCCCGCGGCGGCGGCTCGCTGGTGGCCTCGGTCTGCACCAACGATCCGTCCGTGGCGCAGGAACTGGTCACGGGCATCGCAGCCCACCACGGCCGCATACTCATGCTGAACCGCGAGGACGCCCGGAGTTCCACCGGTCACGGTTCGCCTGTCCCGCACCTGGTCCACGGCGGACCGGGACGTGCCGGCGGCGGCGAAGAGCTGGGCGGCATCCGCTCGGTGATGCACCACATGCAGCGCACCGCCATCCAGGGCTCGCCCAACATGCTGACCGCCGTGACCGGGATCTGGCACACCGGCGCCGACCGCAACTTCACCGTGGAAACCGAGGGTATTCACCCGTTCCGCAAGTCCCTGGAGACGCTGCGCATTGGCGACGCCGTCCGCTCGGACCTGCGCCAGGTCACCCTCGAGGACATCACCGCCTTCGCGAACTCCACCGGCGATACGTTCTACGCCCACACCAACCAGGAGGCCGCCGAGGCCAACCCGTTCTTCCCGGGCATCGTGGCGCACGGCTACCTGCTGCTTGCGTGGGGCGCCGGGCTGTTCGTGGAGCCCGCGCCGGGCCCGGTCCTGGCCAACTACGGACTCGAGAACCTGCGCTTCATCACCCCCGTGGCTGCGGGCGACTCCATCCGGGTGACCCTGACCGCCAAGAAGATCACCCCGCGCGAGACCGACGAGTACGGCGAAGTGGCCTGGGACGCCGTCCTCACCAACCAGAACGACGAAATCGTGGCCACCTACGACGTCCTCACCCTCGTGGAGAAGTAACCCTGCCCTGGACGTCATATGGTACGCGTCCTCAGGTCTTGCCGGGTTTCTCCTGACGCGTCCTCAGGTCTTGCGGGGTTTCTCCTGACGCGTCCTCAGGTCTTGCGGGGTTTTTCCTGACGCGTCCTCGCTTCGGCCTGTCAGGGTGCAATTTCCCCTGATCTTTCGCGGTTTCCCGGGCGTAAAATGACCCCCGTAGGAGGTGGCGAAATGACCCTAGCACTAAGAACAGCCACAACCATCCTGCCTGTCGATGATCCGGACCGCGCCCGCGGATTCTACGCGGATACGTTGGGCCTCCCACACCGCGGCAAGGCTGATGATGGAAGCGATTTATTCGGCAACGCTGACGGCCCCATGCTGCAGCTGATGCCTGTCAAGGACGGAAAGCATTCCGATCACACCACGTTGAGTTTCGAGGTCACGGACATTGAACGGACCGTCCAGGAGATGGAGTCCAAGGGCGTTCGGTTCCAGGACTATGACCTCCCCGATTTGAAGACCGAACACCACATCTGTTCCACCGACGCCGAGAAGTGCGCCTGGTTCATGGATACCGAAAACAACATCCTCTGCATCCACGAGAGGCTCGGAACACAGGCTGAGTATCAGCTCTGATCCGTCCCGTCATCGCAGGTTTCCAAACCCTTCCTCACCCAGGTGAGGGAGGGTTTGGTTTTGGGTGGCGGGAGGTGAGGGAGGGTCTAGGACCAGGGGGTTACCGGGTGCTCCTGCGGCTCGCCGTCCACATACACATCGGCCCGCTCGTTGAAGAAGCAGACCAGGCCGTGGATCTGCTGCGCGTCGATGAACCGCGAATCGTAGGCCCAGGCGATGTTCTTGCCCCGGGCCGACTCCGGATAGCTCCAGTATCTGGCCTCGCCCTTATAGGGACAGACGGTCCGGTGCGGGCTGGCCTCCAGCAGGTCCAGCCGGACATCCCCAGGCGGTATGTAGTACCGCACCGGAAGCAAAGTCTCGTACAGCAGGTGGGCTCCGACGGTATCAGCCAGCAGCACGCCGTCGAGCTTCACTTCGATGTGCCGCAGCGTGGCGCGGATGTCCACGCGGTGGAACGGGTCCCGCGGGTGGCCGATGATCTCCTCGTGGTCCTCGAGCCAATGGAACGCGCCGAAATCCAGCACGACGTACCCCGCTAGATCCGGGTCCGAGGGGCGGAAGGCTGCCCGCGGCACGGTGAACGCGGATGCCACGACGTCGAGTTCGTCGCCCGCCGCCGTGTGCCGCCGGAACCCGGTGCGCGGGTCCAGCGCCGGCGGGGCGTCTGCCATCAGCCGGACGGGATACTCGTCCGGGCCGCCGTCCCCCTCCGCCGCCGGCGGCTCAAGGCGTGCCAGCATGTCCTTCTCGGGAACGGCGTACACCGGGGTGACACGTTTCGGTTCCCAGACCAGGAGCGCCTCCTGGGTGTCGACGACGGGACTCCCGTCGATGCCCGCCCGGATCCTTTTGGAGGTGGGCTGGTACCGGAGATCAGGAAATACGCCGAACAGGAGTTCCGACATGTTCGTGGCCATGCATTCAGGGTGGGCATCGGGGCGCGCGGCGTCAACGCCTAATTCTTAGCCTGTCAGGGTTTCGCGTGCAGGCCGTCGAACGCCATGGTGATGACGTCGTCGGCCAGCTTTTCCGGTGAGAGCGAACCGCCCGGTTTGTACCACTCGACGATTGAGTTGATGGTTCCGAAGAGGAGCCGGGTGACGGTGCGGGGATCGATGTCCTGGCGCAAGGATCCCTCGTCTCGGGCGGCGGAGATCAGCCCCGCCACCTTATGGTCGAAGGCGCGGCGGCGTTCCATGGCGTTGCGTTCGATGTCCGTGTTGCCGCGCAGGCGCAGCAGCAGCGTGACGAACGGCAGCCGTTCCACCAGCACGGCGATGGTCTGGCGCAGCACGAACTCCAGCCTCGAATCGGCGGCGCCCGAGGTGGCCCCCGGCTGGTCCAGGATGGCTTCCAGCCCGCCGAGCGCGTGGTCAAGTGCGAGCTTCAGCAGGTCACCCTTGGACGGCACATGATGGTAGATCGCGGACTTGGAGATGCCCAGATTTTCGGCGAGGATGCCCATGGAGGTGGCATCGTAGCCGTGGCGGTTGAAGACGTCGACGGCGATCAGCAGCACGGACTGCTGGTCGTAGCCGGGCCGGCCGCGTTTGGTGTTGGCTGCTGTACTGGCTGCTGTGCTGGGCATACCGGTTATTTTCTCATGAACGTTCGGTAATCCCGGCACGCACCAAAAACAAAATGCCACAGGCAGGCCAGTCCGTGTCCGGCATCCGCGGCGGCCGGCAGACCGCCTATTCGGAGGGTCTGCACGGCAGGCCATCAGCTTTTCCCCAAGGTCCGGGCCCCACAGTTTCGCCAAGGGAATCCGTGCGGCATCGCTGACCCTCGGGACAAGGAGGTCCCCGCGGTCGGCATTCGGTCTCAGAACCACATATTGGGATGACGACCGGGGCAATGGATTGGCATGTGCCCCACGCCAGGAGGCACCGACCATGTCTGAATCTGCAACCACGGACGGGCTGAAACGCCGCACGCTGCTACGCCTGGGCGCAGCCGGAGGAGCCGGGGCGGCGCTCGCGGCCGCACAAACCTGGGCCAGCCCGCTGCTCGCCCAAAGGGGGCTGCTCTCAGCCGACGGCGCGTTCGCCGCCACGTCGACAGCGCTCAGCGACACCTTGTTCTACATCGAAAAGTACCCCACAAGCCCGCTGATCCTGACGCCGTTCCGGGACCCGCTGCCGATCCCCAAGGCACTGGCCCCGGTGCCGAAATCAGTGGTGGATACGTGGAGCAACCCGCCCGGACCCGGACCGGGCCAGCAGAACTCGCTGCGCAACGAACAGCACCAGCTCTGGCCCAGTCGGATCGGCTACCCGGACCCGATCGTCTACAAGATCAACGTGCTGGTCCGGACCCACGCGTTCACGACATCACAGGTGCTGCCCATTGACGACGACGGCGAACCCACGGAATCCTTTGACGCGAACCGCAGGAAGTATCCCGCGGGCGCCAAGCGGTCGCTGCCGCTGAGCACCATCTATGGGTTCAACGGCACCTTCCCCGGGCCCATGATCAATGCCGAGTACGGCAGGCCCGTCCTGGTTCGGTTCGAAAACCATCTGGATGAGAATCCGCTGAACCTGGACCGGCAGGACTTCGGTTCGCCGGACTGGTCCTTCCTGACCCATCTGCACAACGGCCATACCGCGCCGGAGAGCGACGGAAACCCGCACTACTCAATGGTGGCCGGGCCGAAGCGCCCGGGCTTCCTGCCGAAGATGTTCGTCGACAACCTGTACCTGAACTGGCCGGCCGGCGGCGACGACAGGGAAAAGCAGAGCTTCTTCTGGTTCCACGACCACACGATGGACCACACCGGTTCCAACGTGTACAAGGGCATGGTGGGCCTCTACCCCATCTACGACCCGAAGAACGGCATGGACATGGGCGACGAGCGGCAGGGGCTGCGGCTGCCCGGCGTCCGCACCAACAACCCGGACGGTTCCTTCGACGTCAAGTACGACATTCCGCTGGCCTTCTCCGACGTCCGCCTCGATGACGGGACCACCATCCACAAGGACATCCACGATGTGCAGGGCGAGTTCCCGGCCGCGAAGAACCCGGCCGAGCACCCGGAGTGGTGGGGCAAGACGTTCTACAAGCACTTCCCCAACCATGGCTTCGTCGGCGATATCTGCACGGTCAACGGCACGGCCTTCCCTGTGCTGGAGGTGAAGCGGCGCAAGTACCGCTTCCGGTTCCTGGATGCCTCAGTGGCCCGCATCTACGAGTTCAGGCTGATGAGTTCGACGCTGGGCCCGAAGTCGTCGGCGTCGCTGGGCTACGTGGATGACGAGCTCCAGGGCCAGTACCGCATCCCGGACGGGCAGCAGTGCATGCAGTTCACCCAGATCGCGTCCGACGGCGGGCTGTTGCCGGTGCCGCTCAAGCGGGACTCGTTCGAACTGTGGCCGGCCAAGCGCCGCGAAGTCATCATCGATTTCACCCGGTACCAGGACGGTACCCCGACCACGAAGGGCGACGTCGTTTACCTCACCAACGTGATGAAGATGCCCGACGGCCGGATGTGGTCCAATTCGTCCCGCTTCTTCCCCGATCCCAAGTACAAGGTTCCGGTGCTCAAGTTCGTGATCGGCGATACCGCGCCGGACGACAGCCGGATCCCCACGGCACTCCGGCCGCTTCCGCCGCTGCCGAGCAACTGGCAGAGCATGATGGACAACCGCATGATCTTCGAGGTGAAGCGCGGCACCCTGGGCGGGGAGACCGAGTGGCTCATCAACGGCAAGCCCTTCGACCCGGCGGCGGTGGCCGCGAGCCTGAGGAATCCCGCCGGACGCACACCCCTGGCCCAGCAGCGGAAGGGAAGCTTCAACCTGTGGGAGGTCCGCAACGGCGGCGGGGGCTGGGTGCACCCGTTCCACCTGCACATGGAGGAACACCGCACGGTCATGCGCAATGGCAAGGACGTGACCCGTGGAGGGGATCCCGGGCACCCCGACGACGTCTCGAAGGAAGACCTGGCGGCGCTCGACCCCGGCGAGTCGGTGATTCTCTACCGCGGGTTCCGGGACTTCGTAGGCCCCTACGTGGCGCACTGCCACAACCTGGCCCACGAGGACCACGCCATGATGTTCGGCTGGTCGATCACGCCCTGACAGGCCGGTGAACCCTGACCGCCCGGGCCCCGCAGGGCCCGGGCGGCCCATGGCCTACCCTTTCGGCCGCAGGTCGTAGATCCGGCGCAGCTTCCCGCTGGAACGCTCGAGCGACCCGGGCTCCACCACGTCCACTGTGCACGAAGAACCCACATGGATCTTGATCTGCTCGCGCAAGGCGCGGGCCGCCGTCGTAACGGCCTCTGCCGGGACGGATTCGCGGCGCTCGATCTTCACCGTCAACTGGTCCATGCGCTGGCCCTCGGGCCGGGTGAGCACCAGCTGGAAGTGCGGGCTGAGCTCGGGGATGCGCAGCGCGATTTCCTCGATCTGGGACGGGAAGAGGTTCACGCCGCGGAGGATGATCATGTCGTCGCTGCGGCCGGTGATGCGGCCCATCCGGCGGTGTGCCGGGCGGGCGGTGCCGGGGAGCAGGCGGGTGAGGTCCTTGGTGCGGTACCGGATGATGGGCAGGGCTTCCTTGGTGAGTGAGGTGAACACCAGTTCGCCGTGTTCCCCGTCGCCGAGGACGTTTTCCGTGCCCGGGGCCGGGTTGAAGGGGTCGATGATCTCCGGGCGGAAGTGGTCCTCCCAGATGTGGCTGCCGTCCTGGGTCTCCACGCATTCGCCGGCGACGCCCGGACCCATGACCTCGGAGAGCCCGTAGATGTCGCAGGCTTTGATGTTCATGGTGACCTCGAGCTCGTGGCGCATCTCCTGCGTCCACGGCTCGGCGCCGAGCACTGCGTACTTCAGCGAGGTGGAGGTAGGGTCGATGCCCATGTGGGCCATGGCATCGGCGATGGTCAGCAGATACGTGGGCGTGGCCAGGATGGCGTCCGGCTCGAAGTCCTGGATGAGCTGGATCTGGCGCTCGGTCTGCCCGCCGGACATCGGAATCACGGTGCAGCCGAGGGCCTCGGCGCCGGCGTGGGCGCCCAGCCCGCCGGTGAAGAGGCCGTACCCGTAGGCGTTGTGGACCTTCATCCCGGGGCGGATGCCGGATGCCCGGAAGCAGCGGGCCACCAGTTTGGCCCAGTCGGCCAGGTCCTGCTTGGTGTAGCCGACGACGGTGGGCCGGCCGGTGGTGCCGGAGCTGGCGTGTACGCGGGCCACCTGGCTCTGCGGGACGGCGAACATGCCGAACGGGTACTCCTGGCGAAGGTCTTCCTTGGTGGTGAAAGGGAAGTTGCCGAGGTCGGCGAGTTCGCGCAGGTCCGAGGGGTGAATGCCGGCGTCGTCGAACTTGCGCTTGTAGAGCGGAACCCGGTCGTAGGCATAAGCAACAGTGTGCTGGAGCCGGCTGAGCTGGAGCGCCTCCAGCTCGTCCCGGGACATGGTCTCCTCGGGGTCGAGCTCGGCGCCGGCAGCCGCGGCGACGGTGGGTTCAGGGGCGTGGAGGGTCATGGTTTGTTTCCTACTTCTTGGGGATGGTTCGGCTGCGCCCGCGGAACTCGGCAATGAGCTCGCCCGGCAGTTGGGCTCCGGGATCGGCGGCGAAGATCTGGATGTCGTAGAGGCCGCTGCGGCCCGCGCTGGAGCGGCGGTCGGCGACGGCCGTGATCACCTGGCCCTGGTAGGCGGGCTTGAGGAAGTTGATGTCGACGCCGGCGGCAACGGTGATGCTGTCGGGATCGGCAGGGGATGCGGGGTTGCAGGCGAGGGCGAACGCAGAGTCTGCGAAAGCGAAGATCATTCCGCCGTGGGCCATGCCGAAGCCGTTGAGCATTTCCTGCCGGAGGGTCATCCGCACGGTTGCGTGGCCGTCGCTGAGGGCAAGGACTTCGATGCCCATCCATTCCGACGCGTAGTCGTTCTCGAGGATGGGGTGGGGCACCCCGGGGATTGTTGTTTCAGCCATGCGTCGTTGCCTCCAGCTTTATTTACCGATCGTTCATTAGGTAATCCCATTGGAGGGGGTCGTGTCAAGGGTGCGGGCCAGCCGGAGCGGCCCGGCGACGGCGATAATCACCAGCGCAGCCAGGACGTGGAGCAGCGCAACGGTCCACCAGAGCGTGAGGTAGTCGGGACCCAGCAGGGCGGGAAAGACCAGAGCACCTGAGGTGTTGAACGCGGCGTGGAAAAGCATGCAGATGGGAACGCTGCCGCTGCTGTTGTAGAGCCAGGCCAGCAGCACGGATTGCGCCAGGACCATCAGCAGGAACGGCAGCGGCGGCCGCTGCCCGGTGGGATCCGACAGCAGCTCCGGCAGGTGCCACGCCGCCCACACCAGCCCGAGGAGCAGCGCCGCAGAGAGGGCCGGGCGGTCCCGCTGCAGGAGCGGAAGCGCGTAGCCGCGCCAGCCCAGCTCCTCGAAGAGGCCGACGGTCACCAGCGTGAACACGAAGGTGCCCAGCAGCATGAACCAGCCCGGATTGGGTCCGAGTTCCGGGGCGGGGGCGCCGCCGGAGACGGTCAGGCCGGTGGCTACTGCCACCAGCAGGCACGGCAGGGCGGCGGCGGCCAGATACCAGCGGGCGGCCACGCGCCACCGGGCCAGTTGCCGGAGCAGTTGCAGCAGCTCGGCCTTGCCGCCCGCGAGGAAGGCGGTGATGGCCGCGGCAATGGCGGGACCAAACGGTATCAGGGGCGAGCTGTCCGGGTTGAGGAGGGTCAGCGGCCACACCAACCAGGAAATGGCAAAGGCCAGGGCGAAGAACAACAGGAGCCGGTGGCCCGATGCCCAAGCCACCAGCCGTGCATGAGTCCAGTTCTGGGCATTAGTCCCGTGCCGTGCCGTGGTTCCGCGCCGGGAGCGTTCCTTCCGGGCCCGACGGCGGTCCCCGCCGTCAGCACGCAATGCCCGCCTCGGGGGTGGCGGCTGTTCACCGGGCAAGGGCTGCTCAGCGGGCGACTGCTGCGCCATGGCCAGCCTCCGCCGTTGCGGCGCGGAATTTCCGGAACAGCGCCAGGACCACGAGCAAAAGGGTGGCCGCGGCAATCTGCTGCCACGCGCCGTCGAACACTGCCAGTTTCGACTGTTCCGAGGCGTTGAACGAGGCGTGGAGGAGTGCCACGATCAGCAGGCTCTGGCCCGTTCCGAGGTAGGCGATGCCCACCAGCAGCCTAAACAGCGGGGCGAAGACCAGAAGCACGCCCCACGCAACGGCCACGTCGGTCCACGGGGTGCCGGCAAAGCCCCTCTCCCCGAAGGCCAGCGGCAAATGTATCAGCGCGAAGGGAATGGCCGTGAGCAGGCTGCCGGCCACCAGACCGTGCCGCTCCATCAGGCGGCGCTGGACCAAACCCGTCCAGGCCAGCTCCTCCCAGATGTTCCCCAGCAGGGCGCCAATGACCAGCGTGTTCAGCAGGTAGGACTCTGCCACCGCGGCCCACCCGTCCGCGGGCTGATGGAACGTGCCGGTGGCTGCCGCGATGAGCGCGGTCAGGGCGGGCAGGGCAAGGACCGCAGCCACGTACCAGCCCGCTCCGACGCGCCAGCGGATGGTTTGGCGGAACAGGTCCCGCACACCGGACCTGCCGCCGGCGGCCAGGGTCACCAGCACGGCCGTGCCGAGCAGGATGAGCAGTTCGGCGAGGATGCCGGGCAATGCATTGCCGAGCAGCGCGATGGACAGGATGAGGGCCAGCCACGTCAGCGCGATGGCAATGACCAGGAACGCGGCCACCGGCCGGGCGGCGATGAGCCGGGGCAGCGGAGGGGCGGATGGATCGGAAGCGCGGCCAGCGGGGTTCATCGGGACCACCATCGTTCAGGACGTTGCAGCCCGGGATGCTGCTGCGGATGGACCGGTCCCGGGGCGCTGGCCCACTCCGGGTCCGGGACGGCGAATGTGCGCCGACGTGGCAATCAACACCATTGTGTGCTGCCGGAAGCGCGGCAACAAGTGAAAGTATGGGGGAGGGCGCGCCCTGGCGCGTCCAGTCAGTAATACGGCACGTCCAATGCAGTACGTTCCACGCAGGAGCTTCCAACCAGAGGACAGATCATGGCCAAAGGGATATATGTCAGCGCGACCACTCCGGGATCGGGGAAGTCGCTCATAGCGCTGGGCCTGGCGGACACGCTCCACCGGCACGCGGACCGGATCGGATTCTTCAAGCCCGTGGTGCACGGTGACGACGCGGGCGCGGATCCGATGGTGGCGCTCATGAAGTCCCGCTTCGACCTGGACGACCAGCGCTGCCGCGGCGGGCTGACGTTCACCGAGGTCCGCGGCCTGCTCGCCGAGGGCAGGCGCGAGGACATCGACTCCCGCTGTGTGGAGATCTTCGCCGAGATGGGCCGGCACTGCGACGTGATCATCGTGGAGGGGACGGACCTCACCGGCCACGACGCCGCCGTCGAATTCGACCTCAACGCGCGCCTGGCCAACAACCTGGCCGCGCCCGTCGTCGCGGTGGTGGGCGCCAAGGGACGCAGCGTGGCGGAGGCTGCGGCCGCCGTCGACGTCGCCCGGAAGGAACTCGCCGCCGAAAAGTGTGCGCTGCTGGCCATGATGGTGAACCGGGCGGACCCGGAGGACGTGGACGCGATCATTGCCGCCGTGAAGCCGGGCGCGTCCGGCCGGCCGGTGTACGTTTTCCCCGAGCTGGAGGAGATCGCCCGGCCCACCACGGGCGAGGTGGGCGGCGCCCTGGGGATCCGGCAGATCGCAGGCCGCGCGGACATGGAGCGGGACGTCCGGGACGTCAAGGTCGCCGCCATGAATGTGGGCAACTTCCTGAACGTGCTCGACGACGGCGCGCTGGTGATCGTGCCCGGTGACCGGGCGGACGTGATGGTGGCCTGCCTGGCGTCGTCCTTCTCGCCCGAGTTCCCGGTGCCGTCCGGGCTGATCCTCACCGGCGGCCTGGCCCCTGACGCCAACATCTATCCGCTGCTGGCCTCCGCCCCCTTCCCGGTGTTCGCCACGGAGGACGACACCTACACCACGGCCCGGCGCGTGTCTGAGGTCCGCAGCGAGATCTGGAGCGGCCACCGGCGCAAGGTGGCCTCCGCGCTGGGCCTGTGGTCCCGGCAGGTGGATGAGGCCGAGATGCTCGAGCGCCTGCACCTGCCCCGCGCCGAACGGATGACCCCGCTGCGGTTCCTGCACGACCTTATCGAGCGCGCCCGCTCCCAGCGCCGCCACATCGTGCTGCCGGAGGGCAAGGACATCCGGATCCTGAAGGCCGCCGAGATCCTGCACCGCCGGGACGTCTGCGACCTCACGCTGCTGGGCCGGGAAACCGACGTCCGGGAGCTCGCCGCCAGCCGGGGCATCGACCTCGCCGGGATCAACATCGTGGACCCCGCCACCTCCGACCTGCGTCAGGACTTCGCCGCCAGGTACGCCGAGCTCCGGGCGCACAAAGGCGTTGACCTGGCCCGGGCACTGGAGGTCATGCAGGACGAAAGCTACTTCGGCACCATGATGGTCCAGCTGGGCGTGGTGGACGGCATGGTCTCCGGCGCCGCTCACACCACGGCCCACACCATCCGGCCCGCCCTGGAGTTCGTTAAGACCCGGGAGGGCGTGAAGATCGTCTCCTCGGTGTTCCTCATGCTCATGCCGGACCGGGTGCTGGTCTACGGCGACTGCGCGGTGAACCCGGACCCCAACGTGGAGCAGCTGGCGGACATTGCCCTCGCCTCTGCCGAGACCGCCGCCCAGTTCGGGGTGGAGCCCCGCGTGGCCATGCTGTCCTACTCCACCGGCGGCTCCGGCGCGGGCGAAGCCGTGGAGGAAGTCCGGCAGGCCACCGACCTGGTCAGGGAACGCCGCCCCGATCTCGCCGTCGAAGGCCCCATCCAGTACGACGCAGCCGTGGACGCCTCCATCGCCGAGTCCAAGATGCCCGGCTCGTCCGTCGCCGGGCAGGCGACGGTGTTCATCTTCCCGGACCTGAACACCGGCAACAACACGTACAAGGCGGTGCAGCAGAGCTCCGGAGCGGTCGCCGTCGGGCCCGTCCTGCAGGGGCTGCGCAAGCCCGTCAACGACCTCTCCCGCGGCTGCACGGTGGAAGACATCGTGAACACGGTGGCCATCACCGCGATCCAGGCGCAGACCGCGGCACCCGGCGCCGGCACGGAACCCGGCAGCCCAGAACACGTCCCGTCAGCAGTCAAGGCTTAGGAGGCCCCATGCTCGTGCTCGTCATCAACTCCGGCTCGTCCTCGCTCAAGTACCAGGTGCGCGACGTGGCCGAAGGCAGCGTCCTCACCGAAGGGCTGATCGAGCGGATCGGCGTATCCAACGGCGGCCAGGGCGACGGCGAGGTGGTGGGCCCGGCAGACCACGCCGAAGCCCTCGAGCAGGTGGACGCGGCCATCCACGACGTGCTGGGCGAGAGGCAGCTGGACGCCGTGGGGCACCGCGTGGTGCATGGCGGCGAGCGGTTCGGCGAGCCGGTGCTGATCGAGAACGAGATCACCCGCGCCATTGAACGGCTCAACCCGCTCGCGCCGCTGCACAACCCCGCCAACGTGCTGGGCATCCGCGCCATCACCAGGAAGTGGCCGGACATGCCGCAGGTGGCCGTGTTCGACACCGCCTTCCACCGCAGCCTGCCCGAGCATGCCTGGCGCTACGCCGTTCCCGACGAGCTCTACACGAACCACGGGATCCGTCGGTACGGCTTCCACGGGACCTCGCACGAATACGTCACCAACCGTGCCGCCGCGCTGCTGGACATCCCGGTGGAGGAGTTCGACGGCGTGATCGCCCACCTCGGCAACGGCGCTTCCGTCACGGCGATCCGGGGCGGCCAGTCCGTGGACACGTCAATGGGCTTCACGCCGCTGGAAGGCCTGGTCATGGGCACCCGCTCCGGCGACCTGGACCCGTCCATCCTCGTGTTCCTGGCGCGCACCGGCTGGAACGCCGAGGACCTCGATTCGATGCTCAACCGCGAGTCCGGGCTCAAGGGGCTCGCCGGGAATAACGATATGCGCTCGGTAGTAGAGGCGGCCGAGTCCGGTGATTCCCGCGCGGCCACCGCCCTGGCGGTCACGTCCTACCGGCTGGCCAAGTACATCGGCGGCTACCATGTGGCGGTCGGCGGGGCCAAGGCGCTGGTGTTCACCGCCGGAATCGGCGAAAACTCGCACCAGTTCCGCTCCCTGGTGGGGGAGCGTGTGGGTGCACTGGGCATCGAGCTCGACGCCGGGCTGAACAGTGAGCGGTCCAAGGAACCCCGCGTGATTTCCACCGCAGCATCCGCCATCCCCGTGCTGGTGGTGCCCACGGACGAAGAGCGCGCCATCGCTGAGGCAACAGCCGCCGTCGTCGGGGGTTGAGCCTGTCGAAACCGCCCCGTTGGTTGAGCTTGTCGAAACCTCGATCTCGACAGGCTCAGCGGTCCACAGGCTCGATCAGCGGGCCTCAGCCGGCCAGATGTCCTGCCACGCAAGGCGTTCGGTGAACTCGGCCGCGGGGAGGGGGCGGCTGAAGTAGTAGCCCTGCCCGCTGATGCAGCCGGTGTTCCGCAGGTGCTCCGCCTGCTCCGCGTTTTCCACGCCCTCCCAGACGGCCTCGAGCCCGCAGGCCCGGATGAGCTGCAGGATGGCCGCGATCAGTGCAGGCTGGGCGGGGTCGCTGCCGAGGGCCGTGAGCAGTGTCCGGTCCACCTTGACCCGGTCCACGGGCAGGCGCCGCAGGTAGCTGATGGACGAGTACCCGGTGCCGAAGTCGTCGATCTCCAGGCCCACTCCGAGCTTCCGCAGGCTGGCGAGCGTGTACCGGTCGAGCTCGTTGCCCTTGATGATGTCGCTCTCCGTCAGCTCGAGGACCAGGAGCGCCGGCTCAAGGTCGGCGGCGGTGAGCGCATCCCGGACGTCCTCGACGAACTGCAGCCGCTGCAGGTCCGCGGCGGAGACGTTGATGCGCATGTCGAAGTTGTGGCGGCCGGTCTCCGGGGAACTCCGCCAGCGCCGCAGCTGCTCCACGGAGTTCCTGAGCACCCAGTTGCCGAGCTCCGAAATGAGGCCTGTTTCCTCGGCGATCGGGATGAACTCGTCCGGCATGATCAGGCCGCGCTTGGGGTGTCTCCAGCGGACCAGGGCCTCCACGCCCTCGATTTTTCCTGAGGCGAGCTCGATGACCGGCTGGTAGTACAGCACCAGCTGGTCGGTGGCGATGGCCTCGCGCAGTTCCCCGACCAGCTGGTTGCGGAGCTGCCGGGCGTGGAGCATGGCCGGTTCGAACACCCGCAGCTTGTTCCGGGCGTCGGCCTTGGAGGCGTACATCGCGATGTCCGCCTCCATGAGCAGCTCCTCGGACGTCTCACCGGGATCGGCAATCCTCAGGCCCAGGCTCGCACCGCAGCGGATGGTTTTGCCGTCCACTTCCAGTGTTCCGTTGAGGGAATCCAGGATCCGGTTTCCGACCGCGGCCGCCTTCGCCGGTGTGGTGGCGGGCAACAGGACGGCGAACTCGTCGCCGCCCAGCCGGGCCACCATGTCGCCGTCGCGCACGCACGAACGGATCAGTTCCCCCACGGCGGCCAGCACCTGGTCACCCACGGAGTGGCCCAGTGAATCGTTGATGCTCTTGAAGGCGTCCAGGTCCAGCAGCAGAAGTGCCGGCGGCAGCCCGCCGTCGGCCGCCTCCGCCTGGGCATCGTTGACGGCGCTGACCAGGGCTGACCGGTTGTAGAGTCCCGTGAGGGAATCGGTGAGCGCCATCTGCTGCAGCTCTTTGTGTGCCGCGTTGAGCATCCGCGTCCGCGATTCGACGCGCTCCTCGAGCTCCTGGTAGATGATCTGCAGGTCCTCGGCGAGCAGGTTGGTGCCCATGATCACCGCGTCCAGCTCGTCCCGGGCCTCGGAAATCTCGATGCGCGAGTGGAGTTCCCCGGCTGCCAGCCTGACGATGCCGTCGAGCAGCTTCCCGAGCCGGGGATCGTCGTTAGAGAACATCGTCAAGGCGGCTCAACCAGTCCAGGGCGTCGTTTTCGGCGGTGAAATAGCGGGCCGGCACGGAGCTGAATTCACCGCCGAGCAGAAAGTGGCCCAGCAGCCTGTCCACGGGGGATTCACCCAGGATCGCCCAGGCGGACACCGAGGGGATCGCCGCGTAGGCGGCCCGCGCCGCGCGGTTTACGGACCGCACCCCGGTCAGTTCAAGCACGACGGCGACCCTCCGGTCCCCGGCCAGCTCACCAAGGCGGCTGTACAGTTGGGCGGCCGCGGTCTCGTTCAGATCGGCGCCGCGCGGGAGCACCGCCTTCACGGCGAGGTCGGGCAGGACAGTGAAGGCAACAACGGGCGCGGGAGCCGGGCGCGCCGAGGCCACCGGCTGCAGCGGTGCAGCGCCGGGAAACACTGTCGCTTCTGACACATTTACCCCCCCTGGAGAAATTGCTGTTGGCGCCGGTCCGAAGGCTCCGCTGAGGCGATGAAACCACGGACGGTGGCGCTACGCTCCGGTGCTGCAGCTGTATCGAACAGCGTAGCGGCCTCGTCAAGCATCTGCAGTGATTCCGCTTCGTGTCCCTGCGCCCTCAGCGCCCTGCCCAGGATAAAGGTGGCCTCCGCCGCGGTTTGCGTGGCGAGGATGGGGAACTTGCTCCGAAGCGGGGTCAGGAGGCTGATCGCCGTCTCCATGTCCCCGGTGAGGTAGTACCAGTGGGCGCGGACCAGGGACATCTCCAGGATGTCCCGTTCGCTGCCGCCCACCACCTCGGTGGCGAGCTCGGCGCGCTCGATGCAGCGCAGCGTCGCGGCGTCGCCCAGCTTGGCCTGCAGGCGCATTTCCGCGGAGGCGCGGTTGAAGCGCGCCCACAGGTCGACGTCCTGCGAGGGGGAGAGTTTGCCTGCCGCGAGGTCGTGGTAGTGGCCGCCTTCGTTGACCCGGTTGCTGAGGAACGCGACGTTGCCGATCACCCAGTACGCCTTGCCGGCCGTGTCCTCGTCCACGTGGTCGGTGAGCAGCGACTCCAGGTCCAGGCACTCCCGCCACGCGTCCTCGTGCCGGCCGCTTTCGGCGAGGGCGGCTATGAGGGCCTGCTGGGCCTGGATGTGCAGGTAGACGTTTTCAGAGTCTCCGGCCACGAGCCGGGCGGCCGCGGAAGCGGCATCCACCGCTTCGGGGAGCCGGCCGAGCCCCTGCAGGGAATGTGCCAGCAGGATTGCTGCCCGGGCACCCAGGTCGGGGGCGGATTTGGCAACGGGATGGGCAGCCAGTTCGCCGGCAAGTTGCCGGCACTCCTGGATGGATCCGAGGTCCCGCAGGCATTCGGCCTGCAGCAGGACCATCTTCCACCAGCGCAGTTCGTCTCCGGCTTCCTGGGCAAGCTCGGCGGCATGCCCGGCTTCGGTATAACCGGCGGCGTAATCGCGCCTTTTCCAGCTTTCGCGCGCAGCCAACTCCGCGATCACGAAGGGTGACAAGTCCCGCTGCATTGGCATGCTCCCAATTATCCATAATCCAGCCCGTGGTAGGCCGCGGAATGGGGCCGAACTCCTCTTGTTACGGCAATTGCAAGATGCCAGCGGAAAAACATGGCAAATCCTGTGGAATTGACAGGAAATGACTTGACCAAACCTTGATCCAGTGACCGTATACTGTCGCCCGTAATGTGTAATTCGGGTCAAGCTACAAACGACGAAAGGGACAGCGGATGAAGAAACTAGCCGCAACACTTGTTATGACCGGCATTCTTGCAGTGGCAGGTTTCGCTGCTCCTGCAAACGCCGCTCCGAAGGACAAGGACACCACCACGTCCACCTCTTCGAACAGCGAGGTCAACTACGCAACCATCGGTTGGTGGCCCAACTAAGGTCGGTAGCTAGCCAGATTACGGAAACCGCCCCGGACCGACAGGTCCGGGGCGGTTTCCGTTTTGGGTGGGAGGCGACGGCGGTCAGTCAGTTTGGGGTGCGCCGGCCGCTTCGTCGCCGTCGGCCTCGTCGTCGTCCGTTTCTTCGGACCGGGGGCCGTCGACCGGAAGGTGCACAGAGACGGTGGTTCCCTCGCCCAGTTCGGAGGACAGGTCGAGCGACCCGCCGTGGCGCCGGACGATGTCGTGCGCGATGGCGAGGCCCAGTCCGCTGCCCGGAATGGCCGCGGATGAGGCGTTGGACGCCCGATAGAAACGGGTGAACACCTGGGCGATTTCCTGTTCCGGAATTCCGACGCCCGTGTCCGTGACGTTGACGACGGCGTACGGACTGCCGACATCGGATGCGGCCGTCATGAAGCTGATGCTGATGCGGCCGGCATTCGGGGTGAACTTGATGGCGTTGGCAACGATGTTGGTAAAGACCTGCTCCAGTTGGGCCTCGTCGGCCTGGACCTTCACGTCCTCGTGCGAGTCGGCGCCGGTGATGGTGACGTTCCGCGAATCGGCCAGTGGGCGCAGTGCTGCCACGACGATCCGCAGGACCTGGCCGAGCTCCACCTGTTTCAGGCTGAGGTTGCCGGACGTGTCCTGCTGCGAGACCGTGAGCATGTCCTCGATCAGCCGCCGGAGCCGGTCCGAGTTCCGTGAGATAACGTCCATCATGGACTCGATGCCCGGGGGAACGGGGCCGCCTGCGCCGTCGCGGATCATGTCGAGATAGGCCGTGATGGAGGTGAGCGGCGTGCGGAGCTCGTGGTTGACGGTGGCCAGGAAGTCCGTTTTTGCCTTGTCCAGCTCCCGGAGCTGCTGCAGCACCTGCAGCTGCGCGCTGATCAGGTGGCCTTGGATAAGGCTGTGGGCGAGGTTGCCGGCCACGTGCTGGATGAGTGCAATCTCGGCCCTGGTCCAGTCGCGCGGCTCGCGCAGCTGCGCGATCCAGATGATCCCTAGCGCCGACTCGCCCTCGCCGACGGGCAGGCCAACGGAAGCGCGGACAGAGGCCAGGCCGGACCATTTCCGCAGTCCCTCGGCCAGGCCGGCGGACTGGTCCGTCCGGTGATCCGGGACGGCCAGGGCCTCGGCGGCTGCCCACAGCGACGTGGTCTGCTCCCGGGCCGCGTCCTCGTAGGCTCCGAGCGTGTCCGGCAGCTTGGCCTTGCCTGCCCGCGACCACTGGGCGCTGATCCGTGGCACACGCGAATCCTGGAAGGTGGTGAACCAGACGTGGTCCACGCCGAGGGACTCCCCAAAGCCGCGGACCAGGTGGCCGGCCATCTGCTGGGGGCTGTTGGTGCCGCGGATGGCGGCGGAGACGTTGCGGAGGCTTTCGCGCAGGAACTCGGCTTTGGCCCGGATGCGGCGGCGTTCCTTCGCCCGGCCTATCAGGGTCTCCACCCGGTGGGTCAGCTCCGGGGGAGCCGCGTCGCGGGAAATGTAGTCGGCGATGCCCCACGGCTCCAGCCTGGCCAGGTCGAAGTCGCCGGCGAGGTCCACCAGGAGCAGCACCGGCGTGCCTTCCCACCGGTACCCGTCCGTGAGCGCCGTATCAAGAAGTACGACGGCGGCCCGGTTGCCTTCCAGCTCCTGGGCGAGGGATCCGGCGTCGTGCGCCCTGCGGACGGTGAAGCCGGCATCGGTGAGGACAGACGCCACGGAATCCAGGCGGACGGCATCCGTGAGTGCGACCACCGCCTCGCGAGGTGCGGAGAGGTACTCCGCCGGTGCCTGGACCATGTGCCCCCTGTGCTGCGAGTGCCTTGTGAGGCTACCGTGAATTTGGACTCACATTATCAGTAGGAGAGCCGCCGGCCGTGTCCTGGAGGGATGTACCTTGATACTTGTGCACATTAGCCATTGCGGAGGTTTGATTTGAATTCCAACAGCACCGGACGGAACACGCTGTTCAACCTCGAATTGGACGCCGAAGGCCTGCTCCGGCTGACCTGGGCCCGGGACGCCAGCATCACCCAGGCGGACGCCGAGGCCGCCATGGACCAAGTCAACGCTCTTTGCGGCGACAGCCGCCATCCCATGCTCGTGGACATGGCCACTACATCTGATGTGAGCCGCGGAGCCCGTGCCGTGTTCGGCCGTCCCTGCCAGGCCTCCCGGATCGCCCTGCTCGGTTCATCGCCGGTGGACCGGGTGATAGCCAACTTCTTCCTGGGCCTCAACAAGCTCCCGTGCCCCACGAAGTTCTTTACGTCCGAGGCAGAGGCCCTCGTCTGGCTGAAGGACCGGTAGCCCCTTGACTGCTTAGCCGCACCAGAGGGCCTGGGATTCAGCGGGCCTGGGATTCAGCGGGCCTGGGGCTGCTGCGCCAGCGGCTTCGGGTTCAGCGGGTTTGGAGCACCGCGAAATAGCCCGGGATCTGTTCCGGGCGGTCAACGGATTTCAGGGGTCGGGTTTCGATGGTCACCGGGCCGTCTTCCACCACATCCCAGCTGGCCTCGGGAAACGCCCGCCTGCGCTGCTCGGCGCCGAAGTGGCCGGGCATTGGCAGTCCGCGGATCGCCTTCTCGAGGGGCTCGGGGATGGAGTGCAACGTGGCTCCGAGATGGCTGACGTACTGTATCGGATTCCCGCGGAAGTCGGTCTCGGCCAGGAACACGCGGCCCCGCTTGCCCACGAGGGGGCGCAGCTGAGCGGCCAGCGCCGCCTGCGCAGGTCTCTTCAGGACGTGCAGGACGCCCCGGATGAAGATGTTGGCCTGACCAGAGAAGCCTGCTGCGGCCAGGGCGTCGGTCACCGCGCGGGTGCCCTCGGGCGCTGTCATGTCGGCCGCCAGGTAGGAGACCCGCTCGAGTCCTTCGGATTCGCCGGCTGCGAGGGCGACGGCGTTGGCCGACACGTCCACCCCCAGGACATGCGGAAAGTAGGAGGCCAGCGGGCGGCTGAAGGCACCGTTGCCGCACCCGACATCGACGATGGGAAGGCTGTGGTCCAGCTGCCGCGTCAGGTGCTCCAGATACGCCTGCAGCTCGTGGTCACTGCCCGAATCCCACAGCACATCGCCGCGGGCACCCGTGACCCCGACCCTGCCCCAGTACTGGTCCCAGGCGACGCCGGGGTCCTTGGGCGCGTTGGAGGAAAGCTTCACCAGTTTGGGAAGCAACAGGTATTTCTTAAGCGCCGAGAGCATCATTCAAATATATGTTGCCTGTGACACATCACCGTCCAGTAAGTCCGCACGTTATTCCCCCGCCGTCGTCGTTGCCCCTCATCCGCCGTTTCGCCAAAAACGGCCGCCCCGGCCTGCCCCGCGCCATCGTTTGGCCAAAAATGACCGCCTGCCAGGGTTGCAAGCGGCCATTTTTGGCGAAACGACGAGGCAGAGCCCTGAGCCTGCGTGCCGTCGGGGTAGCGCCCTACGGTGCTGCCGGCTCCTGGGCCGGTGACGCAGCCGCGGCGGCGCCGGGAGCCGAGGTTGCCGGGGCCGGTGCGGGGGCTGGTGCCGGGCCAGTGCTGTCCGGCGCAGGAGTGGCCGGAACCGGCGTCGTTCCCGTCCCTTGCGAGGGAACCGCAGGGTCCGCCGTCGTTCCCGGAGACGGCACGGCCGGCGTCGGCTCAGTCTGTGACGGCCCACCTGGAGACGGCCCACCTGGAGACGGCTCACCCGGCGTCGGCTCACCTGGTTCGGATCCCGGGTCCCTTTCAGCGCCGTCGCTGGCCCCGGGCGACGGCGTGGACCCCGGCGGCGGGGTGCTGGTGCCGGCCTGGGGTTTGGCGCTGGGATCGGTCCGGATGATCTCCATGAGCTGTGCCTTGTAGGCGCTCAACCGTCCCTCGATCTCGGACAGGGGAACACCCTGCAGGGTGCGTCCGAACTCGGCGATCTCCTGCCACAGCGCATTGAGCCGGGCCATGCCATCGGTGCTGAGCGGGCCGTCCAGCGTGAGCACCAGCTGGCTGGCGAGGGCATAGGTCAGGCACCGGACGCAGTTGTAGTTCGCGGCGGCGGAGAGGTTCTCGGGCACCACCACATCCGCCTGGCCAACGATGAGCACCACCTGGAACCCGACGGCCACCGCCGCGCAGTCCGCGCAGCTGGCGAAGGCGTACGCCTCGTTGCGGGTGTCCACGGGTCCGTCCTCTGCCCACACCAGCGCGAACGCGACGTCGTAGGTGACGGATCCGTCGGTCGTGTTCACCGCGAGTGCCTGGTTGCCGTCCGTTTCCGGGGCCGGGGGCTTGCTGAACGGAAAGACCCACGACGGCGGCGCGGCACTGCCGGATGCTTCGGCGACGCCCCCGGCCGGCTCCGGCTCACCGGGCGCGGAAGCCGGTTCCGGCGCCTGCCTCGGCACGAGGACCATGCTGAGCTGCGGCTGCTCCCTGGTGGGCAGCGCCGTACCGTCCGGCCACAGTGCCACCGTCTGCCCCGTCCGGCCTTCCTGAAGAGTTCCGTCAGGGGCAGCCAGGGCGGGATAGACGGTGGCCGCGGCATCAAGGAGTGTCCCGCGTTCGTAGGGCTGCACCGGGCGGTAGTTGTCAGGCAGCGGCCACCATGCCCACGCCAGCCCGGCGACGACGGCGCCGGCTGCTGCCATTGCGGTGGCGCGCTGCAGCGGCTTGCCCCGGGTCTTGCTCCACAGCCCGGTGATGAGCTGCCGCGCCAGCCGGAGCAGCATGTATGCCACGCCAAGTACAGGAAGGGCGACGGCGGCAATCGCCAGGAAGCGCACGGCAGCGTCGGCAACGTTCCCATCCTCGAGACTGCCGGACAGCAGGCCCTGCTGGTGCTGCAGGCTCGCCCATGCGGTGCCCAGGAGCCGCGGAAAGGAGACGACCATCAGCACCAGGCTGACCAGCAGCATGGGGACAGTGACCAGGACCCAGGCGGTGATGACGGCGCGCGCCCACGGCTTGAGAGCCTGCGCCTCGGGGTCGGGTTTGCCCCACCGCCATGGGAGGAGCCCGAGCAGGGTGGGACGGATCCGCTGGAACAGGTCCGGCACACCCGTGGCATCGGCGAGGATGTGGTAGCCATCGAAGCGGACCAGGGGAAGCAACTGGCGCACCATTTGCAGGATCTGCGTGAGCACCACCAGGAGCAGAGCATCGAAACCTGTGGCCCACCAGACACCCATGGTGGCGACGGCAACCATGGCATTGAAGTACAGCCCGCCGATATCCGTGCGAAGCCGGCCGCCGCGCCCCAGCCGGTAGGAATCGGTGACATCCGTGTAGAAGGCGGGCCAGACGAGGTAGAGTCCGGCACCCATCGTGCCGGGTGTTGCCCCGCCCCGGCGCGCGGCCGCCGCGTGGCCGAATTCGTGGAAGCCGGCGGACAGGACCGTCACGGCGAAAATCAGCAGGAGCAGCCACGGGTTCGCGAAGGCGTCGTGCGTGGCCGACGCCAGGCCCTTGACCATCAAAACCCACCAGCACGAGGCCAGGAATCCCGCGGCGACAACTGCCACGATCAGTGGATTGAACAGCACGGCGAACGGCGCTGTCAGCTTCCGGGTCCGCGCGGGGTCCGTGATCGAGTAACGGAACCGCATGCCCAGCAACGGATCCGCCCTGCGGACCTCCGGCTGCGAACCGTCCGCCAGCCGCAGCAGGCCCAGCGGCAGCAGCTGGCCCTCGATCAGTGTCCTGACGTTGTCCGCGCTGATGAGCCGGCCGGACCGGGTGCTCGCCACCTCGGCGATCTCATCGACATCCCGGACACCGTCGATGGCCTCAAGGACCTGAAAAAGCAGCTGCGTGAGCTGGAGGGTCTGGCCGTCCGAGCGGCGGACCAGCGAGGGGGCCTCCCGGTAGCCGGATCCCTTGGCCTCGCCAATGAGCTGGATTCCCTCCGCCCGCACTGGCACCCCATGACTGGTGCCAGGGCTCATTACGACGGCGGTCCGCTCGCCGTGGGCGGGGGACGATCCCGCTGCGGACGATCCCGCTGCGGACGATCCCGCCCCCGTGGGGCCGGTTGCCGGATTCTGGCCGGGCGTGGGCGAGGGGGAGGCCGGCGGGCCGCCCATGCCGGGCGGCCCGCTGTGTTTGGCGCTCATTCAGGAACTACTGCTGCAGATCGGACTGCTGGTCTGCTGATGCGGTGGCCTCGCCGTCGATATTTTGGGTGATGATGGCGTCCTGCTGCGCCACGGCGAAGGCGTCGCTGTCGATCGAGCCGATGTTGGCGGCCACTGCGGCGTCAATGGGCGCCGCGACGTTGGCGTTCGCGGCCACGGCGCCGTTGATTGGAGCGGCGATGTCGGCGTCGGCCGCGAGGTCCACGTTGACGTTGAGGAGGTCCCCGTCGAGGGCAGAGGACGGATCCACGGGAAGGGCGCCGACACCTGTCCCATCCGGAACGGTCCCCTCGGGTAGCGTGCCGTCGGGAAGCGTGCCGTCCGGCAGGGGAGCAGCTTCGGCGGCACCCGCGCCCGCGGCATCCGACGTCGCGCCGGCATCTGCAGTCCCGCCCTCGGCACCGGACCCCTGGCTGATGGTGCTGTCCTGGACCGAGTCCGCCGTGGCGTCGGCCGTGATTCCCTGGTCGATGATGACGCCCTGATCGGCGAGGGCCTGCGACTCTGAACCGAAGGACAAAACGTTCGCCGAGGCCGCGGCGTCGATGGGGGCTGCGACGTTGGCGTTGGCCGCCACGGCGAGGTCGATCGGCGCAGCCGCGCTGATGCCCAGGTCGAGGTCGGCGTTGAGGTCCAGTACGGACGCCACTTCCTTATCCGGCAGGGCAACGCCCGCCTGCGCATTCAGTTCGTCGTCGGAAAGAGGGGTCAATCCCTGTTCATTGCTCACGCTATGCTCCAGTTCCGGCGTCGGATACCCCGCCCCCAGCGGACAGGTGCACCGAGCCCGTATGCCCGTCAATAGTAAGCAGGATTACTATTTTCTGGAAACAGCGGGTTGCGGATTGAACGGCATCAGGCAAACTCTTCCGCCGCAAGGGAAAGCCGAGTGCGGAGCGGCGCCGCCCCGCTTCCCCGATTTGCCAAAAATGGCCGGCCCGGCTGGTGGCAGGCGACCATTTTTGGCGAAACCCTGACGCGGCGAGGGCCGCGAGCACCGAAGAACGAGTCGGAGGGCCTTACTTGAGCGCGGAGCCTTACTTAAGCCCGGCGCCGGGCAGCAACTCCGTGGCACCGAGCGAATCCGCGATGAAGGCGTAGTCCCAGGCCCGCTCGCGCCACTGCACATAGCGGCCGGAGGCCCCGCCGTGGCCGCCGTCCATCTCGATCTTCATCAGGATCGGCTCGCTGCCCGTGGTCTTGTTGCGCAATTCCTGCACCCACTTGGCAGGCTCCACGTAGAGCACCCGGGTGTCGTTGAAGGACGTGACCGCGGCGATCTTGGGATAGGCCACCTCGCGGACGTTCTCATAGGGGGTGTACGACTTCATGTACTCATACACCCCGGGATCGGTGATGGGGTTGCCCCATTCCTCCCACTCCAGGGCGGACAGCGGCAGCTCCGGGTCCAGGATGGAGTTCAGCGCGTCCACGAACGGCACCTGCGCCACAATGGCGGCGTACTTCTCCGGCGCAAGGTTGGCCACGGCGCCCATGAGGAGCCCGCCGGCGGACCCGCCGAGCGCGGCGACCCGGTCGGGGGCCACCCAGCCGGACTGCGCCAGCCAGTCCGTGGCCGCGATGAAGTCCGTGAACGTGTTTTTCTTGCTGAGCTTCTTGCCGTCCTCGTACCAGTGCCGGCCGAGTTCACCGCCGCCGCGGATGTGGGCAATGACGAACACCACTCCGCGGTCCAGCAGCGAAAGCCGGGCTATGCCGAAGCCCGGGTCCATGCTGAGTTCGTACGAGCCGTAGCCGTAAACCAGTCCGGCCGCCGTCGAGTCCTGCTTGACGGCTTTGTGCCGCAGAATCGACAGGGGGATGCGGGTGCCGTCGGCGGCCTCGGCCCATTCGCGCGTGGCCACGTAATCCGAGCCATCGTAGCCGCCCAGCACGGGACTTTCCTTGCGCAACAGGAGTTCGCCGGCGGGCTGCTCCGGGGTGGGCAGCACGAAGTCATACACGCGCGAGGGCGTGAAGTAGGACGTGTAGCCCAGCCGGATCACGGGAGCCTCGTAGTCGGAGCCGCCGACCCCCGCGGTGTACAGCTCCTCGTCGAAAGCGGGTTCCACCGGCGCCTGCTGGGCAGCGGTCCCCAGCCCGGACAGCGACATCACCTGGACCCGCTCGATGGTGTCCTTCCGGATCGAGACCACGAGGTGGGTGGAAGTGACCCCCGCACCATTGACCCGGACGTCGTCGGAATGCTCGACGACGGTGGTCCAGTGCTGCTGGGCCAGCGGCTTGGACAGCTCGGCCGGATCCACAAGCGAGACCATCGAGTTCACGGCGTTGCGGTTGTGGCTGATCAGGATGCGTTCAGTTTTCTGCCCGTCCGGGCCCTCGAGCAGGAAGGGCTCGGCCTCGTACAGCACGCGTTCGTTGCGGGAAATGACGGTGGACAGGACGGCATCGGGATCGTCAAAGCGCAGCAAGCGCGTCTCGCTGTACTCGGAGCAGCCAATCCCGAGTACAAGGTGGCGCCGGTCTGAGGAGAGCTCAAAGCCCAGCCACATGGCGGCGTCGTCCTCCTGGTAAATCACCTCATCATCGGTGACCGGAGTGCCCAGGACGTGGGATTTGACCTGGTAGGGCCGCCACGAGTCATCCACCACGGTGTAGAAGATGCGGGTGCCGTCCGGGGAGAAGGACACGCCGTAGAAGACGTTCTCGATGACATCCGGCAGCAGTTCCCCGGTCCGGAGGTCCTTGATCCGCAGGGTGAACCGCTCGTCGCCGGCGTTGTCCACGGCGTAGGCGTAAAGGTTCCCGTCGATGGTCACAGCCGTGCCGCCCACCGAGAAGAACGGCTTGCCTTCGGCCTCGACGTTGCCGTCCAGCAGCACTTCCTCGCCAGGGATTTCGACGCCGGCCTCCACCGCCGGCGGAGTCCAGTCCGCCACCGGGTTGCCGGTGTTTTGGGCGCGGACGCGGCACTGGATGCCGTACTCCTTGCCCTCGACGGACCGGCTAAAGTACCACCAGTCGTCCTTACGGTTCGGAACGGACAGGTCTGTCTCTTTGGTCCGGCCCTTGATCTCCTGGAAGATGGACTCGCGCAGCGGTTCCTGGTGTGCCGTGAGGGCCTCCTGGTAGGCGTTCTCCGCCTTCAGGTGCGCCACGACCTCTTCGGACTCCTTGTCCCGCAGCCACTCGTACGGGTCCACGAAGGTATCCCCGTGGTGCGTGCGCTCGGTGGGCACCCGTTTCGCAACGGGTGGACGGGGCGTGGCAACGGCGGAGGAGCTTGCGGGTTGCTGCAGCGGAGTGTGGGTCATTCCCTCAATATATAGAGCCGCTCTGACATTTGGGCGGCCGTTCGCTACCGGGGGAGAGGCCTGGTTTGTGACGCTCCCCCACGTCGGCCGGGGCCCTGTCCCCGCTTCGGCGGCGGGCGTATCCTGAACTCGCGTCAGCAATAAGGAACCCACACGAGCCTTCGAGGGGGAAGCATGACCATCCCGCCAGTGCACGAACCAGAGCCGTTCCCGCCGGAGCCGGGGCCCGATCCCATGCGGCCGGACCCGTCCCGTCCCGCACCGCCCAACCCCATCCCCACGCCCGAGCCGCCCGGCCCGCTTCCGGTGCCCGACCCCGGGCCTGCGCCGCTGCGCCCGGACCCGACCCGCAGCTGAGCGGCCCACCGGGGCGACGGCCGCCGTCGAACAGGTGAGGACGCACTGTTGGTCCGGGGACGCTGGAATCCACGCGTCCCCGGACCATTTGCCTGTCCGGGGACCATTCGCGAAGATCCCAATTCCGCAACATTCAGAATTTTCCTGTTACCTGAGTCACATGCAGGCTAGGGTTATACCCGGTCGCAGCGTCGCGGCCGCGCATGAGGGGAGAAGTTTTTGAACCAGAAGCTCAAGGTACTGGTCCGCGTGGACCTCGACTGCGGCGAAGCCCAGGTCGCCGCCCAGGGACATGTAACCGCCCAAAGCATCCAGGCTCTTTACGTTGTTATGAAGCGCGCCAACCACCTCCGTCAGGGCCTGCAGCTCGTCGTCGATGTCAGCCACGCCCGAGTTGAGCCCGTCGCACTTGAACAGCTGCGGGAATGCTCCAAAACGCACCACCTGCCACGTTCCATCGATCCGCAGCAGTCCGAATGCAATGTCCGCGTCCTGGCCCCCGCCGACGCCGGAACGGGCGCCGGCACCAGCCGCTACGCGGTCGCCGCGGCTGCCTGAGGCGGGCTGCCTGAGGCGGGCTGCCGATACTGAAGCCGGCTAGCTGAAACAGAACTGAACACACGCTGAGGCCCGGGCTCCCCAATGGAGTCCGGGCCTCAGCGTTTCAGAAGGGCGGCTGCTAGCGGTCGGGGTTCGGGTCCCGCACGTCGCGCTCGCCGATGTCCGCCGCGCCCAGGACGTCGGCGGCCGTCGAGTGCACTGGGTCATGTTCACGGACCCGCAACTCGGGATGGTGCAGGTCCAGGGCCGGACGCTCGGAGCGGATGCGCGGCAGCGAGGTGAAGTTGTGCCGGGGCGGCGGGCAGGACGTGGCCCACTCCAGGGAAGCCCCGAAGCCCCACGGATCGTCGACTTCCACTTTTTCCTTGCTGCGCGCAGTAATGAAGACATTCCAGAAGAACGGAATCAGCGAGGCGCCCAGCAGGAAGGAACCGATCGTGGAGAACTGGTTCATCGCCGTGAAGTTGTCCTGCGGCATGTAGTCGGCGTAGCGGCGGGGCATGCCTTCAACGCCGAGCCAGTGCTGGATCAGGAACGTCGCGTGGAAGCCCACGAGGAGCATCCAGAAGTGGATCTTGCCGAGGCGCTCGTTCAGCATCTTGCCCGTCCACTTCGGCCACCAGAAGTAGAAGCCGGCGAACATCGCGAACACCACGGTGCCGAACACCACGTAATGGAAATGGGCCACCACGAAGTACGAGTCGGAGACGTGGAAGTCCAGCGGCGGGGAAGCCAGGATGATGCCCGTCAGCCCGCCGAAAAGGAAAGTGATGAGGAAGCCGATGGCCCACAGCATCGGGGTCTCAAAGGTCAGGGAGCCGCCCCACATGGTGCCGATCCAGTTGAAGAACTTCACGCCGGTGGGGACCGCGATGAACATGGTCATGAGTGCGAAGAACGGCAGCAGCACGGAGCCGGTGACGTACATGTGGTGGGCCCAGACCGTGGCGGACAGGGCGGCGATCGCGATGGTGGCGTAGACCAGGCCCTTGTACCCGAAGATCGGCTTGCGGCTGAAGACCGGGAAGATCTCGGACACGATGCCGAAGAACGGCAGCGCGATGATGTACACCTCCGGGTGCCCGAAGAACCAGAACAGGTGCTGGAACAGCAGCGCCCCGCCGTTCTCCGGGTCATAGATGTGGGCGCCGAAGCGGCGGTCCGCGCCGATGGCGAAAAGCGCGGCGGCCAGCGGCGGGAACGCCATCAGCACCAGGACAGAGGTGATGAAGACGTTCCAGGTGAAGATCGGCATGCGCCACATGGTCATGCCCGGGGCCCGCATGCAGATCACCGTGGTGATGAAGTTGACCGCGCCCAGGATGGTGCCGAAGCCGGACAGCGCCAGGCCGAAGACCCACAGGTCACCGCCGATGCCGGGTGTGAACGTGGTGTTGTTGAGCGGCGCGTACACCGTCCAGCCGAAAGCTGCGGACCCCTGCGGGGTGATGAAGCCGGACACCGCAATCGTTGAGCCGAACAGGAAGAACCAGAAGGCCAGCGCGTTCAGGCGGGGGAATGCAACGTCCGGTGCGCCGATCTGCAGTGGCATGATCACGTTGGTGAAGCCGGCGAAGAGCGGGGTGGCGAACATCAGCAACATCACGGTGCCGTGCATGGTGAACAGCTGGTTGTACTGCTCCTTCGTCACCAGGACCTGCATGCCGGGTTCGAAGAGTTCGGCGCGGATGAGCAGGGCCATCACGCCGCCGAGGCAGAAGAACACGAAGGACGCGATCAGGTACATGTAGCCGATCGTCTTGTGGTCGGTGGAGGTGACCCACTTGACCACCATGTTGCCCTTGCGGCGGGGCACCACTCTTGGGGCCTCCGTGGCGGTGGTGCCTGCTGGTTGCTGATATGCGGTCATCGTCTGCCACTCCCCGGCATCGCGCTTCGACGCCCCGTTTAGGGCGAGGGTGCCGGCCGGACCGTGAGCGGTTCACAGAACCGACGGCATCAGGATAGCGCCTGCGGCACCCCCGCAAAAGGTTTACTGGCTAATGGCCCGTGGCGGGGCCGTGGACCCTCCCGGTGTCGCGGGACAGCACCAGCGCGAGACCAATCATGGCAACGCCCAGCAGGAAGTGCAGCCAGTTGTCAGCGGTGTTGAGCGGTACGAAGTTCGCCGCGGTCTCGTGGCCGATCAGCAGGCCGTACAGCCAGAGGACCAGGTAGATGACGCCTCCGTACAGCAGGTAGCTCCTGGCCTGTCCCGGCGTCCGTGCCATGAGCAGGCCGGCCACGCCGAAGAGGAGGTGGACGATGTTGTGCAGGATTGATACCTGGAAGACGCCCAGAAGCAGGGCGTCGGACGCGGGGCCGGCCATTCCCAGTGCCGCGTAGTTCGAGGTGATGCCGGGAATGAACCCCAGGATGCCGACGAGCACGAATACTGCTCCGACAACCTGTGCCGCCCGTTGCAGCCGGGACCTTGCACCGGCCGCGCTGCCCATGGTGGTCATGGCGCCTACTCCTTCAATTGGAATTGGGTGAAACGGGAATTGATATTGGTGAGCCTCTTAACGAAGCCCGTATTCGTCGGCGTTTAGACCACGGTTTTGTTCCCGCGGCGGCGTCGCCAGATAAAAACGATGAGGAGAGTGATGATCAATACCGCCGCGATAACGTACGGGGCGAACTCGAGGCGGTTGGTCTCTGACTCTGCCGGTTCTCCTGTGCCTGGGTTGGCTGGAGGCTCGGACGGGGTTGCAGACGGAGAAGACGTTCCGGTGGGCGAGGGTGTTCCGGCCGCATCGGACGTGCCCGCCTGAACCTGCAAAGAGCTGCCCGCCGGGACGGCAGACAGTGCCGAGGAACCCGGGACGGGCGCTGCATGGGATGGCGCAGCGAGCGTCAACCCGGCACCGGCGAGGGCAAGTATTGCGGTGAAAGTAGCGAGCAGTCTGCGCATAGGCTCTCCTGAGTGGTCCAACACTGACACGAATATAGTAAGCATGATTAGTATCTCAGGATAAGTAGAATTTGTAACCCGATTGCTGGCGCTCATAATTGCCCGCTACGCATAATCGGCGGAAGGACTAACAAGGACGCGTTATACGCCGGCGATCAGAAGGAAATGAACTCCACCAGTTCGCCCACCCGGTCCTCCGGGTAATTCCGTGCGATGTCGGCCTGGCTGAGCATCCCAACCAGGTCGTGGCCGTCGATGACCGGCAGCCTCCTCACCTGGTGCTGCTGCATGGTCCTTATGGCTTCCTCGATGGTGTCGTCGGCGCCGATGGTCACGGGTTTTCCCTGGGCGAGGTCGCCTGCCCTGGTGCTTTTCGGGTCGCCGCCGTCCGCCAGACAGTGGACCACGATATCCCTGTCGGTGAGCATGCCCTTGAGCCGGTTGTCCTCGCCGCAGATCGGGAGGGACCCGACGTCGAGATCCTTCATCTTCCTGGCCGCTTGCTCAAGGGTTTCATTGACGCCAACGCACTCCGCCCCGCCAGTCATGATGTCGCGTGCCAGGATCGACATTGCCGTTCTCCTCACCTTTGGTGCTCGTACGACGGCGGGCTGCCGCCGTTTGTGCAGGCCGGCACCCGTTCAGTCCGGTACTTCCATCTGGAACCCGCAGCCGCAGCGCAGCAGCCGGGTGGGCAGGTGCACGTCGTGGATGGTGCGGTGCCGGCCGAGCTCGGTGCCGTAGATGCTGCTGGTTCCCGAACTGACCGAGGCCATCGGCGTTCCGCAGTGGAAGTATTCACCGCCGAACTGCAGGACGCCCATCACCTGGCCGTGGCGGTTCAGTACGCCTGCCACGTCGTGGACTCCAGCGGGGTGGGCGTAGAACTGGTCGCATTCCACGCAGGTGTAGGAAACGTCCACCATGCCTTCTTGTGCCGGATGAAGGGCCTCAATTGATTCGACGATAAGGTGTTCGTCCGTCTGGCACTGGGAGCACCACAAGGGGTCGCCGGACGGGCGTTGCGCTTCGCCGGGAAGGTGGGCGTTGGAGATAGTCGTCATTGACGTGCTCCTGGTTAGAGGGCATCCGCGCCCAACTGCTTGAGCTCAATCCCACGCTTAAAATACTCCCGGCCCGCCGGGCCGGGCAATAGCACCCCCAGCGTGCGGCGAGGCGCCTGAACAGCCGGCGGTTCGCCGTCGTAACCCTTGGACTTCCCGGCCCTGACGCCGCGAATTCCGGGAGGAAAAACCGGGAGGAAGAAACCGCGGCGGAAACCCTTGTGGCCGGGCGGGGCCGGTGCTATAAAACTTCTACAGCCAGCCGTCGCGGCTGGCGGTGAACGGGAGGACCCGGGGCTTTAATTTGGCTGCCAGAAGGGGCGGTTAGCCCGGGAGCACGCCACCGCGCCAGACAGCGCACGGCAGCAGCATCCGGATCCTCTCGCGGACGGTCTCCGGCTCAACGAGCGGAGGCCGTCCCTTCATGTGCGGATTATTGTCCGTGTGCGCGCTGCTGTCCGCGGCGGGAGCCGGTCCCTGACAACAACGCGGCCTGCTGACAGGCGGGCACCAATTAGTTACGCTTGTCCCACAGGTCTCCTAGTTGTACGCGGGGTTTGACACCCGGCGTGCGTCCGTACTGCGGACACGGTGTGGCAGGAGCGCCAGGTGAATAGGACCAGAGGCCAAGTCAGGGCGGGCGTTCTAGCGGCGGTGTCCTTGGCGGCCGCCTTTTTGGTTTCCTGCACGCCTGGCACGGGCCAGCCACCCACACCGGCCCCGGACGTTGACCACCACAACATCACTGTCTGGACTACTGAGACGCTCCCGGACCGCATGGCCAAGCTTCGCGTCGTGAGCGAGGATTTCACCGCTGCCACCGGGGTGAAGGCTGACCTCGTGAGCGTTCCTCCGCACCGTTTCAACCAGGTTCTGACGTCATCGGCCGCGTCCGGCGACCTTCCCGACGTGATGGCTTCACTGTCGCTGGGACAGGTCCGGACCGTGGCGACCTCCGGCCACATCGACTACAAGACCAACGCCGCCATAGTGCAGAGCCTCGGGGAGCAAACGTGGGCGGCCCGGGCCCTCGAACTGACACGCGACAACGGCCTGCAGCTCGCCGTTCCGGGTTCCGCCTGGCACCAGCTGATCTACTACCGCAAGGACCTCTTCGCTAAGGCAGGGCTGAGTGCGCCCCGGACGTACGCGGACATCGTTGAAGCGGCCAGGAAGCTGGATTCCGCGGAGCTGGCGGGTATCGTCGCGGCCAACAAGACCGCGCAGGCGTTCACGCAGCAGTCCTTTGAACACATTGCGCAGGGAAACGGCTGCGAGATGGTGGATACCAAGGGAAATATCACGTTCGACAGCCCGCAGTGCGTGGCGGCGCTTGGGTTCTACCGCGACCTGCTGAAGAACTATTCCGTGCCCGGCATACAAGACATTGATTCAGTGCGGTCCGCCTACTTCGCCGGCAAGGCCGCCATGGCCATCTGGCCGACGAACATGCTGGATGAGCTCGCTGGCACGCGGACCGATGCCCGTCCCAGCTGCCCCGAATGCACCAAGGATCCGCTGTTCCTGGCGCAGAACACCGGAGTGGTGGCTGGGCTCCAAGGGCCGGACGGGCAACGGCCGGCGCACTTCGGCGAAGTGGTCTCGTGGACCGTGACGGCTGATTCCGACGCCGAACCTGCGCGCCGCTTCGTGGAGTACTTCCTGACCGACGGCTACGCCGACTGGCTCGCGATTGCCCCGGAGGAGCGCGTACCTGTGCGTTCGGGCAGTAACGCAAACCCGGCCGAGTACGCGGATGCCTGGATGTCCAGCCCCGTGGCAGCCGGCAGGACTGAACGGCTCGGCAGCGTTTATGCCAAGGACCTTCTCTCCACAGTGCTGCAGGGGTCCAACGACCTGAAGCACTGGGGGATGGTTCGGGGCCACGGCGACCTGGCAGGCGCTGCGATGGCCGAGTTGCCCGTCGCCAAGGCCGTCAGCGACGTTGCAGCAGGCCGGGCGCAGCCGCAGGCCGCGGCCACCAAGGCCGCCGCGTCGCTCCGGTCCATCCTGAAGTCGCTGAAGTGAGCCTCTGACCACCGCCGGGCGGGCGCTGGTTGAGCCTGGGGCCACGACCGCCGGGTTCCTTGGCCGAGCTTGCGAGGTTGGGGTGCGGGTGGGGACCTACGTGGCGAGCTCCATCATGAGGGGCGGCAGCTCGTCGGCCAGTTCCCGCGCCAGGTAGCCGAGGCTGCCCACCCGGCTGGCGAGCCTGTCGCCGGACGCGGCGTGCAGGTGAGTGCCCCAGCAGGCGGCCTGGGCGTCGCTCGTGCCTCGAGCCCGCAGCCCCGCGATGGCGCCGGCAAGGATGTCGCCGCTGCCGGACGTTCCCAGCCCGCCGTAGCCCGTGGTGATTTCCCAATGGTCTCCGGTGACCGGAAAATCAGGGGCGGGGGAGCCGCCGTCGGGGTTGCTGCCGCCGGGCGGCCCGGCGATCATGCCCTGGCAGCTCACCACCGCGCGGTACTTCCCGGCAAGTTCGACGACGTCGGCCGCCAGATCTTCAGTGTCCCGGCCCAGCAGGATGGCGGCCTCAGTGGGGTTTGGCGTCAGGATCAGCCGGTCTGCCCAAGGGTCCAGTTCATCAGCCAGCCGGGGGAGGGCACCCAAGGCGTAGGCATCGAGGACAATCGTCGGACGGGCATTCTGATCCGGACCCTTGGCGGAATCATGTTGGAGCAGCCGGCGGAGCATCGCCTCGGTCTGACCGATGTCGTCCAGCCCGGGGCCGATCAGCACGGCATCCGCAGCATCATAGTCCCCGAGAAGGTTTTCGAGCCCGTCGTCCCCCACGGAACCGCCGGCGGACTGGGGCAGGCTGATCACTCCCGCCTCGGGAAGCGTTACCGCCAGCTGGACGGCCACCGACTCCGCCACCGCCAGGGTCACCCGGCCCGCTCCGGCCCGGAGTGCGGCCGTGCCGGCGAGCAGGGCAGCACCCGGAGTGCGCCGGCCGCCGCCGACGACCAGCACCGCGCCGCGGGAGTACTTGTCGGACCCTGCGGCAGGCAGCGGCCAACTGCGCAGGAGAGTCGGCGTGATCAGGGTGGGGGCGCTGCCGGCGTAGTCCTTGGCGGCCGCATCAGCGGGCTCAGCGCGGGTGGACATTGGCGTCCCCGGCGTGTTCGGTCACTTCGACGCCCTGCTCCATGAGGTGGTCGGCCACATTGAAGCTCTCCAGCGTCCACGGGCCCACCCCCTCCGGCCGGACATAGCGGGTCAGCGAGGCGTTCAGGACCGGATTGCTGGCCGCCACGTCCAGGAGCTCCCGTTCGGACATGCCCTCAAGGATGTAGCGGAACAGCATGATCACGGCGTCGTGGCACACCAGCATCACCCGGTGGCCGCTGCCCAGCGCGTTCAGTTCCCCGATCACGGAACGGAGCCGCAGAGCCACGTCCGCCCACGATTCCCCGCCAGGCGGACGGTAATAGAACTTGCCCAACCACCGCCGTCGTTCTGCCTCCTGGGGCAGCCGGGTTTCCACACCAAAGGCGGTCAGCATGTCCAGGATGCCGAGCTCACGGTCGCGGAGACGCTCGTCCGAGCGGACGGGGACGGGCCAGCCCGCCGTCTCCACGGCGATCTCTGCCGTCTGGTAGGCGCGCATGTACGGGGAGGAAATGACGACGTCGGGCCGCCGGTCCTCGGGAACCGCCGCCAGTGCGCGGCCCAGTGCCGTCACCTGCTCCCGGCCTGTGGAGGAAAGCTCGACGTCGGCATCACGGGCCGGGACCGCGATCACCTCGGCGCCGGAAACCGTGGCATCGGTGGCCGCCACGTTGCCCTGGCTCTCGCCGTGCCGGATCAGGATGAGTTCCACGGCGCCGGCTGTCCACGCAGCGGGCACCGGGGCATCCTTGTGTGTTCCGTCAGCGGACGTTCCGTTCTGTCCCACGATTGCGCTCCCGTTCAGCCTGCGAATTTTCCACGTTACTAGTGCCGTACCCGGAATGTCAGCAGAGTAATCACCCGCGGCCCCACCATATGCTCCCTCACCTTTCGCCGCCTTTTTTGGGACGCTCTCTTATGTTTGGTCGCCTTTCTTGGGACCCTCCCGAAATTGCCGCAGGAGGTACGGAAGCGTTGGCCCAAAACCGACGGGAGGTGAGAGAGCGTCCGGTTGTAGGCGACGGGAAATGAGAGAGCGTCAGGGGATGCGTTTGCCGCCCGAACGGTTGAGGAAGAACCCCAGCACGGCCGCCAATAGGAGGACAGGCGCCACCCACAGCAGGAAGGCCGCCGCCTTGATGGTTGCGCCAACGATGAAAAACAGCACCGCAATAACTGCGATGATCCAGATCAGCTTTTTCACTGGCTATCCCTCACGATTGTCATTCAAAGAACATCACTTCCCCAGGGACGCGGCATACTGCCCCACCCGGTCCCTCCCCAATGCGGCGCCGACGGCGGTGACGGCTCCGTAGTCCGGCACGATAATCGACTGTCCGTCGGTGCTGGTCCCAAATCCCGCCGTCGGAAGCGTGAAGAACACCGCATCCTGCATCCGGACGTTCCGCAGGCTGTAGACGAGGCTGGCCAGCGCTGTCGCGTTCAGCCCCTTGTCCACGGTGATGTACTTCGACGCCGTGTTGACCAGCTTGTACAGCGTCACCGGGTTGGTCAGGGTGCGGGCGGAGAGCAGCTCGGCCAGGGTGGAGCGCAGGAACAGCTGCTGGTTCGCGACCCGGCGGTAGTCGCCGTCGCCAAACGCATAGCGCTCGCGGACGAACTCGAGGGCACGCTGGCCCTTGAGCCGGTTCACTCCCGCGGGGAAATGCTGGTGCGTGTCGTGCGTGGAGGTGAAGGCCTCCGGATTGTTGACGTCCACGCCGCCCAGCGCCTCGGTGATGCCTCTGAAGCCTTCGAAATCGATCATGACGGCGTGGTGGATCTTCTGCCCGAACAGGGACTCCACGGTCTTCACGGCAAGCGGCATGCCTCCCTGCTCGAGCGAGGAGTTGATCTTGGCTTCGCCGTACCCGGGGATCTGAACCCAGAGGTCGCGCATGAGTGAGATGCCGTAGGCGTGCTTCCCATCGGCCGCAAGATGTACCAGCATGAGGACGTCCGCGCGCTGGTTTGGCAGGCCGTTCGGCGTCGGGGCATCGCCCTTGCGGTGATCGCTGCCGATCAGCAGGATGTTCATGGGCAGCTTGGGCGGGGGTGGCGGCTTCACCGGTTTGGGCGCCGGCTTCTTGGTGGGCGAGGGCTTGGTGGTTGCGGACCGTGGGGGGCTCTCGGGGGCGGCGCTGATCTCCGTCTTGGCCGTCTGGGTATTCCAGATCTGCGCCAGGCTGAACAGGAAGCCGCCGGCCACCAGGGCAATCCCGAGCAGCCCTGCCAAAACTATGTTGCGTATGGTCCGCTTGGGTTTGGCGCCGCCATTGGCGCCTGGAGCGGGGTCGCCGTTGCCCCCGGCTCCCGGACTGTTCCGGGATTTCATGATCGGACGGTATCACCAAAAGCCGCCCGTGAGAACGACGGCGGCCGGCCGGTTTAAGCGGGGGCGTTCAGCCGGGCGAAACGAAGGATCGAGATGATCGCCGGGGCCAGTTCGTCTTCCATCTGCCGGTAGTAATCAGCACTGCGGCGGTAGGGGTCAACCACGTCATTGTCCGCGGCATCGGGGGCCAGCGCGAGGTGCCGGACCGACGCGGCCCGGGCGGGCAGCTTGCGCCAGAGCCTGGTGTTGGCAGCGAGCCTTTCACCGTTGAGGCCAGCGCTCGGAGGGGCCTGCCATTCACGCTCCTCCAGAACATCGAGCATCCTGGCAAACTCGCGGATGGTGAAGGTGCGCTTCAGCAGGGAGGCATCCAGCTGGAGCACCTCGCCCCTGTGTCCGGAGGTCATGGTGAGGACCAGGTCCACGTTACGAAGGATCTTGCCCGACAGCTGGCGTGCCTCGAAGCTCTCCGCCGTTCCGCCGAAGGTGCGGATGATGTCCGCGGACAGCGGCTGTACGGGGTCGCCCACCAAAGCGCGGGTTCCGGCGCTGCGCACCTCGAAGCCGCCGGGAAGCACCTGGTCCAGGCCTGCCTGGAGCAGGCGTTCCGCCACGGGGGAACGGCAAATATTGCCCGTGCAGACGGTCAGGATTCGGACTGGCGAAGGCGATTCCACGTATTGGCTCTCTCAGGCTGATGCGCAGGACAGGTCTGTCCCACCGATTCAACTTAACATGTGAGCGGCCCGGCGTTCCGGAGGAACAGGGTGCGCCCTCCCAATCAACTCCCAGCTTTCCTTCATGCGGCTGCCGGGATACGGGTGCAAGCATGGAGCCGGGACCGCGGATCAATGTTGCAGAAGGCAGGATCCAATGAGAGCTGCTCCGATATATGGCTGGGACCTCCAGGGCCGGCGCCGCCGCCGGCCAGCCGGCCGGAAGCTTCTCACGGCAGCTGCGCTGGTGGCGGCCCTTGCGGGGATTGCTGCATGCGGAACTGGACCGTCGCCCTCTCCCACAGCGGCGGCAAAGCCGGGGCACGTGTTTGTGGTCAACCTGGAGAACAAGTCCTTCCGGGATGTCTGGAATGACCAGTCGGACGCAGAGTACCTGTCCCGGACCCTGCGTCCGCAGGGGGTGCTGCTCAGCCGGTACTACGCAATCGGTCATGCCTCCCTTCCCAACTACATCGCCCAGATCTCGGGGCAGGGCCCGAACCCTGTCACCGAAGGAGACTGCCCGGACTTCGAGGCGTTTAACCCGAACGGCACAGCGCCGCTGGGCCAGGCGGAGGGCATCGGCTGCGTGTACCCGGAGTCTGTGCAGACGGTCGCCGGGCAGCTGAACGCGGCGGGGAAGACCTGGAAAGGTACATGGAGGACATGGGCACCCCGTGCCTGCACCCGGAGCTAGGCGCCAGGGATACGAACCATGCAGCGCAGGAGGGCCACCAGTACGCCACCCGGCACAACCCGTTCGTGTACTTCGCCGGGATCACGTCCTCGCCCGCGTGCCTGGCCAACGACGTCGACTTCTCAAACCTCGCCGCAGACCTCAAAACCGTGGCAACCACACCGAACCTGTCCTACATCAGCCCGAACCTGTGCAACGACGGGCACGACAGCCCGTGCGCTGACGGGCGGGAGGGCGGCCTGGTCTCCGCCGATGCGTGGCTCCGCCAGCATGTTCCGGAAATCATGTCCTCACCGGCGTACAAGCAGGACGGGATGCTGGTCATCACCTTCGACGAGGCGGAGGGGAAGGAACGCTCCGATGCCGCACTTCCTGGGGGAGCGGCGGGCGGACTGATCGGGACGCTGGTGCTGTCACCCCTGGCCAGGGCGGGCACCACTTCGGACCGCTTGTACAACCACTACAGCCTGCTGGCCAGCATCGAGGATGCCTTCGGCCTGCCCTACCTCGGATACGCGGCCGTGCCCGGGCTGAACCGCTTCGGGTCCGATGTGTTCAGCCGCTGAACCAGCAGGGATGTCAGCAGCGCCGCCGCAACGTGCGCGTACAGCAGCACGTGCAGCCGCTGGGTTGGCACCCCGCCCAGCAGCAGGCCGGGGCCGGTGAACTGCACGGGCTCCGTATGCCCGTGGCCGTCCAGGGTGGTGGCCAGCGGATTGGAGAAGAATGCCAAGGCCCAGTGAACGGCCTGCTGTCCCACCCCGGCCAGCACGAGTACGGCCCAGTTCGGAACACCGATTCGGGTGACTACCGCTCCGACGAGGCTGAGCAGTGCGGCAGTAGCGACGACGATCGGCACCGCCGGCACGGGATGCCCGGACAGGCCGTGGATGACCAGGCCCAGGACAACACTGACGGAGCCGAAGAGCCAGCCGGCAACAGCAAACTGATTGCGACGAACACGTTCCGCCATGCGCCCATCCTCCACCAGGTTGCCCGCCGGTGCCAGCCGGTCCTAGTAGGCTGGCAATGAGAGTCACCCCGATCTGCCGTAAGGACAGCGTGGAATGGCAGCACTCATGAATGAGCCAGCTAGGAAAGCCGGGTCCCCCAGCGGGGAGGTCGAATTCGTTCCCCAGCGGATAGCGGGTCCGGTGGTAGTTGGCGTCGTGCCAGGGCAGCCGTCTGCCGTCGTGCAACATGCTGCCCGGTTGGCCTACTCCCTGAACGTCAAGCTCATCTGCGCCTACGTGGACATCACCTCATACCTAAGCAACGAGCGGGACGACGAGGACCTTCTGCAGTCCGCGGGCCAGGACGGAATCGTCGACGACGTCGAGCAGACCAGTGCCCACCTCAAGGAACACCTGCAGGCTGTCCTCGGCAAGGCCGGGATCCGCTGGTCGCTCCTGACCCTCGTGGGGGAACCTGCACGCGCCCTGGGCCGGCTGGCCGATTCCGCGGATGCCTCGGTCATCGTGGTGGGCACCCGCGAAGGAAGAGTGGGCGCCCGGTTAGAGCAGCTGTTGCTTGGCTCCGTGGCGGTCCACCTCACGCACCGGCAGACCCGGCCGGTGGTCGTTGTTCCGCTCGCACCGGAGAGGCGGCACCGGCCGAAGGAGGAAACCTGATTATTCCGGCGCGACTGACGGCCCGGACCACGGATACCATCCACCCACCAACATGAATGCGAGGGACTTCATATGGCCGACCTGATCGATTTTCTGGAAGCGCGGATCGCCGAGGACGAGGCGGATGCCCGGCGGGGACTGGAGACTGAAGGAATGGCGGGACCCGTCGTCGGCTGGTTCAATCCCGGGCGCGTACTTTCAGAATGCGCGGCCAAACGGAAGATCCTGGGAAACGTTCCGCTGGTCACCGATGTTGCTACCGCCATCGGCGCCACCAGCGAATACGTCCTGATGTCCCTCGCCGCCGTCTACAAGGACCACCCCGAGTACCAGGAAGGCTGGGCGGTCGACGGGCTCTAGGGGTTGGCGGTCCACGGCGGCAGCCGCCGCCCATGGCGCGGCCCAGGTCCAGGCGGCCGCACCGGCCTGCGCTAGCCGGTAGTGCCCGTGTCGTCGTGCGCCGAGCCCACCGGCTTGGATTCGGGTGAGCCGCGCTGGCGCAGGTAGATCGACAGGACAACCATTGAGCCGACGGCAAGGAACTCGGACTGCCAGTTCTGCAGGGTGCGGTTCCAGAACTCCGGCGAGACGATGTACTCCGCCCAGCTGACGGGCTGCTGGAAGTTCTTGATTTGCTCCTGGTTGTAGTTGCTGTTTCCGGCAACGGACTGGGCCAGCCAGGACAGGAGGAAGATCAGCCCCATCGTCAGCCCCAGCGAGTTGGAGTAGAGCGTCCGCCGCCAGCCTGAAACTCGGGCCCACTTCGGCGACTTGGCGTTGCTGAACTCGCCCACGAGCTGTTCCCTGTCCGACTCCGGTCCGGGCTGGTTCAGTTCCTTGGACTCGGGGGACCCCTTCTGGACCAGCCAGATCGTGGCGAAGATGTACAGCAGGAACTGCAGGTACTCGGACTGCCAGTTTTCCGAAACGTCCACCGCGAAGTTCGACGACGTGAGGTACTGGCCGAGGCTGATTTCTTCGAGCCCGGAGGCCACCTGCTCCTCGTTGAAGAGGGCATGGCCGGTGAGCGCCTGGCCCAGCAGGGCCAGCAGGAAGATCAGGCCGAAAAAGAGGCTGAGGCCGTTGTTTCTGAGTGCTTTCTTCACGGCCCGCCTATCCCCGGACAAGCCCGACGGCGACCATGTAGGCCAGCCCGCCGAAGATCAGGATGAGATACAGCGCAAAGCTCCAGCGCATTCTATTTGCCTCCTACTTCGCAGGTGTACGGCGCTTCTTCCCCTTGGGGGGTGCAGCCCGCGCCTGTGACTCTCCAGCCCGCGTTGGAGGCGGCCAGGAAGACGGTGTCGTGCTCGAACTCGACGAAGGCCTCACCGCCGAACTGCTCGGTGCTCAGCAGCTTTCCTGCGTCCGGGATTTTCGCCTTTTCCAGCTGGCTCTCGCAGGTGCCGGCATCACTGGACCGCGCCGCCTCCTGCCGCGTCTCGGACTGGAGCAGCGAGCACGCCGCCGTCATGTCGGAGCTGGCCACATCCCGGTGGAACGCTTTCGCCGCCTCTGCCGCCTCCGTCCCGTCAGCGGCACATCCGGACAGGACGCCGCCCATAAGCGCGAGCAGGACGAGGAACCCCAGTCTCAGACCTTTGACCGTCCTAGGCGTCTTCACGTTCATCACTCACGGGAATCCTCCTGCTGGGGACGTCAACAATTACTAAGGTTGCTTATTGTGTAGTCTTTGTGACTGGCGTAGTCAAGATGGACCGGCAGCATGCGCCGGGCCGCTGCCCCAAGGGGGAGGCCTTCTCGTCAATCCCTCTGGAAGGTGCCCAATTCGTAGATGGCGTGGTCCAGGAGGTCGCGCTGAATAGGGCGCAGCATGTACGAACCGTGGAGGTAGGCCTCGATCTCCATGGCACCCGCGTCGCCACCGATACTGAAGTAGTGCATCCATAGTTCGTCGACTTCAAGGTCGGCCTGCCGGAAGGCCTTGGCCGTCCGGTCCCGTTGCGCCTCTCCGTCCCCGTCAACCCTCATGACGTCGGGTCGAGGTCCGTGGTCGGGTGAAGGATCTCCTGCGCCACCGCGCTCAGAAGGGCCCGCTGCGCGCGGGCGCGGGTGATCATGACCCGGAGGGCTTCCCGTTCGCTCACTCCGAGGCGCTCCATCAGGACGCCCTTGGCCATGTCAATCAGGCTTCGGCTGTGCGGCGCGTCCTTGAGGGCGGTGCTGAGTTGCGCGGCCCGTTCGCGGGCTTGGAGGTTGGCCAGGATGAGCGCGGCCGGTCCGGCGAGCAGGGACAGGACCTCTTCGGTGCCTGCAGTGAAGGCGCGCGGCTGGTCGGAATAGACCTTCATCGCGCCAATGGCATCAGGTTCAGCATGTCCGGTGAAGTCCGGAACCAGGAGGGGGACACTGATGCAGGACAGCAAGCCAAGGCGTACGCCCGCCCTGGTCCACTCAGGCCAGCGCTGGTCGTCCCGAAAATCGTCGATTCGCACCGGCTGCGCACTCGCCCAGGCTGTGAGGCAGGGTCCCTCACCGAGATCGTACTGCAGCCGGTCGGCCTGCTTCACGATGCTGTTCGTGGAGGCTGTGCTCGTGGGCCGGCCGTGGGGATCGATCAGCGTGCCGCCGGCACCGACGCTGCCTGCCAGACTTTCGTGGGCCGCCCGTGCGATATTGGCCACCGCCCGATCAACCACTGGTTCCGTGAGCAGGAGGCCCGTAACCCGCGCGAAGATCTCGGGCAGTTCCCCTGCCATTCGGTGCTTCCGCGTCACAGGCAGGCCTCACATGTCATCAGGGTCGTTGGCATCCCCGTGCATGGATACCTTCGGCAGGTGCTTCCCATCATAGCCACGCACTCCGCCGCGGCTGGTGTGGCCCTACTGCTGCGTTTCGTTATCACGTCCCGCCCGCCCTGGGAGCCTCGCCCCGTTTACGATGTCCGTAGCTATCTGCTTCAGCTGTTGTCTGTTGGATTGCGCCATTTCGTGAAGAACGGCGGCGGCTTCCTCGCGGCTGCCGTGGGTCTGGGACATGACCAGGCTGAGGGCTGCGTCGATGACCGCCCTGGACTGCAGGGCTCCGTGGAGGCCTTCCGGCAGGAAGGCCAGACGGTGCACACGCAGCGCCAAACGGAGAACCCGGGACAGGGAGGCAGCGTATGCCTCCACCGCCGCGACTGTCGAGGCCGACCTGAATGCGTCAGTGCTCCGGGCGTAGCAATTCAAGGCTGCACCTGCGTCCTTGCCCGCATCAATGGGTACCGCCAGGACTGATGCCACGTCGTCGTCCGTGACCACCTCCGAATAGCGGCGCCACCTTTCGGACGCTTCAAGGTCTTCCACGAGCACCGTCCGGCCCTCCCGCAGAGCGGTCAGGCAGGGGCCGTCGTCGAACCCGTACTGTTTCTCATCCATCCGCCTGGCGCCTTCGCTGCTGCTGGCCATGGTGATGGTGCGTCCGGCCCGTTCGACGGAGATCGCGCACATCATGGGTTCTGGTGCGGCAAGTTGTGAAGCAGAGAAAACTGCAAGCTCGAGGAGGAACTCGTCAAACCCCGGGCTTTCCAGCAATAGGTCCTGCAGTTGTTCCAGCGTCGGCGGGGGAATTGGCCCAGGCGCCGGCGGCTGGCCAGACTCGGTGGCGGCCATCGTGTGCCTCAATCTACGGGGAACGGCTCCTCCATTGAGCCTACTCCCCATGAACCGGAACTACATCAGCCGGCTGCGTCCGGGGGGCCGGTGCGGAAGTTGATCAGCTTGTGGGTGCCGTCGCAGTAGGGTTTGATCGCCGAGGCGCCGCACCGGCAAAGGGCAACCGTGGCTCGTTGCCGGGGGACTGGATCCCCTGACGGAGTGACGATTTCAAACGCTCCGCGGATGATGATCGGGCCGTCGGGGCACAGCACCACCGAGCTGGGGTCGGACGGCGGCTGAGGGTCACGATTCACGAGAAATGCTCCGTTCTGACTGGGTGGAAAGGGGCGGGCGGATTTTGCCTTGGTGCTTGAGCCGGAGCACCGCCATGGAAGTGGCCGCGCTCTTCAGCCTGGTGCCTGAATAGGGAACCCCGCCGCGGGCGCGCAGAGCCAGGGCCACCCAGATGCACAGTGCCCGTTCCAGGACCCACAGCGGGGCGAAAAGAGCGGTGTCCGCCGGAAAAACGGCCATGCCGCCGTCGCGCCTTCTTCCGCGTTCCGCTATGGCGACGGCGGTGCCGGCCAGTGCGAGGAGCACCGGCATGCGCGCTACTCGGCGCTGTACGAGCAGCGCCGCCAGGACTGGCAACAGGGCGAGTTCTGCGCACAAGCGGATGGGCTGGGCGAAGTCGTCGTAGGCTTGCCGGACCCGCTGCCTGAAGAAGTGCGCCGCCGTTGGCGGCCTCCGGGCGACCAGCAGCGACGGGCTCCGCTTCTGCCTGCCGCCGGCCGCTGTTACGGTGCGGATGAGCTCCAGGTTCTCGAACAGGACGCCTTCGTAACCGTCCGTGGCCACCAGTGCCGAGCGTCGCACGGCCAGTGTGCCGGGGTAGTCGCTGCCGAGGGCCCTGTTAATAAGTGACCGGGCGGTGTCCCAGCGTGCGTGCCAGGGCAGCGGCGTGAAGAAATTCTGCGGGCGGACCACTTCGGCGTCGTCGAGTGCTGCGAAGGCAACGGCCAGCTGCCCGCGCGTGTAGCGGACGTCGTCGTCGGCGATGACAAGCCTCTCCGCGCCAGCTACGCGAACCGCGGTCAGAACGCCTGCCACTTTGCCGTTTCCGCCGCTCCCCGTGGCTGGGGGAATATGCCGGACCGACGGCGGGAACGCGGCCCGGTGCCGGTTGAACAGTTCCGTCGGGGAGCCGTCCACAACGGTGACTCGCGTCCAGGTGCACAGCTCCCGGAGGTAGTCGACGAGTTCCTCCAGCCCCGCATCATCCGTCCAGCGCAGAGGCAGGATGTATTCGGTGTCCGGCCCGGGTCCCGGATCGTCGCTCACGCGGCTTCAGGGAGGGACGTCCGCAATGAGGATCGTCCGTCCTCCCAGGCTTCCACGATGTGCGCGGTGAGGCGGGCGTCCACGGCAAGAGCGGCCCTCGCACCGAACAGGATGTCCGCGAGGAGGTCGGGTTCTGCCTCGGCGAGGCCCCCTGCGAGATCCCGGCCGGCGATCTGTTCGTGGACGGCGTCGGCTTCGACGTGTTCATCGAAGTATTCGGTGACGTCCTCGCCGAATCCTTGGCGGCGAAAGCCCCGGGCGTACAGGTGGTTTGGCCGGGAAGATGTCATCTCATAGATGGCAAGGTGGCCGGTGATGGCGCCGCGCAGCCGGCGGTTCAGGCCGAAGAGGGACATCATGTTCACGGAGGCCAGGGCCACGGCCGGAACCGCGTCTACGTAAGTGCCGTAGCTGGAGTTGAGTCCCAGTCCCTTCATGGTCCGGGCGAACAGTGCGCTGTGCATCCGGTGGGGGCGGCCGCCGCCGTATTCGTCTGCCTGAATCTCGACCAGGGCGGCCTTGGGCCTCCCGGAGAGCCTTGGAATCGCCCAGGTGTGGGGATCGGCTTCCTTGAGCTGGTAGACGGATTTGTGAATGAGGAATTCCGCCATTTGTCCAGCTGTGGCCTTCTTGGCCATGTAACGCGAGAGGCTGGGCCCGGTGTCCTGGGCTGCCAGTGCAAACAGCATGTCCGCTACCGCGTCGCTGTCCGGCTTGTCCTGGAAGGCCCCGTCCTCGCTGTCTGCCGGAGGAGGTCCTGCAGCCACGGGAGCGGTAGAGCGCAAGGCCTGTTCGAACGGTTCCTCGAGAAGCCGGCGGAGCGCGATCAGTCCGGGCTCCCATTCCCAGGCGTCGTCTACCCCTTCAATGCCTCCATAGTGAAGCTCGTAGAGGCAAAACAGTGAGAGCTGGATGTCGTCGTCGGTGACGATGTCGTCGGTGAGTTTCACTGTGTCGGCGACGAATCGCTGCAGTTCCGCCAGTGCTGCGGGATCAGCAGCGGGGCAGCGGGACAGAAGGTCGATGAGCTCGGCGCTGACAGGACCGCGCGGTTCGGGTTTTTTCATGGTTCTCCTTGGCCGCCGGCGGCGGAGCTGGCGGGTGTTTCGGTCTGTTGGTCAGCAAGTTGGATGAAGATTCGGGTTTCCGGCTGTCTGCGGCATGCTTTCCTGCCCGCCGGGAACACGCCACCGCGTCAGACAGACCGGAACGCTACATCCGGAGGTCCCGGATGTAGCGTTCCAGATCATGGTGCAGTGCAGGTTCGATATCCGATTTGTTCTGCGTTAGTCGCTGGACGAGGGCCTCGGCGGTGGCCAGCACCCTGCGGCCTTGGTGCGTGACCCGGATGTCCGTATAGCGCCGGTCGCCGCTGCGTTCCCTGCTCAGGAGCCCAAGTCCCTGAAGGCGGCGGACCACCCTGCCCAGGCTTTGTTTGCTGACGCAGAGCAGGGTTGCCAGGTCCGAGACCGTTACCGGTTCTAGCTCCGCGACCGACTCCAGGACGTCCAGGGACCCTTTGGTCAGGCCCAGATGCGTGAGGTTGCGGTTGATCCGCAGCTCATCCAGACGGGCAGCGATGCTGAGGAGCCGGTGTGTTGGCCAGCTTTCAGGTCCTGTCGAATGAGCCAGGCTCATGCCGGCTCACGTGTTTTGGACGTGGTCCTTGGCGTCCGTGGCGGTTGCTTTGACGTCCTGGGCGGCGGTTTGGCCTTCGTCCTTGACGTGCTGGGCGGCGTCGGTGGCGGTGGCTTTGACGTTTTCCATGGCTTCCTGGGCGGGTTCCTTCCAGCCCTGGGCCATGTCCTTGGCGGCCTCGGTGAGTTGGCTGGTCATGGGTTCGGCGGCGGTTTTCAGGGCGTCGGCGGCTTCGCGTTCCTTCTGGCTGGCCGGGATCAGGGAGGAGACGAGCAGCCCGGCGCCGAAGGCGATCAGCCCGGCGGCGAGGGGGTTGCCCTGGGTTTTGGCGGCGACCTGGTGGGGTGCGTCGGCGATCGCGTCCCCGGCGCTGCTGAGGGCGTTCCCGGCGGCGTCGGTGGCGGTGTGGATCCCGCCGCTGGTGGAGTGGGCGGCGTGGTGGAGGCCGCCGGTGGTGCTGTGGGTGGCGTGCTCTGCGGTGCCCATGACTTTCTCCTTCACTCCGAACACGGCGTCGCGGACCTTGTCCTTGGCCTTGCCGGTTTGGCGGTGGACGATGTTGGACGGGGTGACTTTGTCGGCGACCGCGTCCACGTTGGTGCCGAGGCGTTCGCGGGTGGCTTCGATGTCGGCGCGGATGGCGTCCGGGTTCTCACTCATCAGTGGTCTCCGTTCGGTTTGAGGGTCGGCGGGATTTCCTTGGCGGTTTCGACCGTCTGGGGCATGCCCTTGATGGCTTTGAGTTCCTTGCGTCCGACGCTGGCGAGGACCGCGGCGATGATGCCCCAGATCACGGCGACGACGACGGCGGACCAGCCCAGGCCCATGAGTTCGCCGAGGGCGTACCAGAGGGCGATGGAGAGGAACAGGAGCACGAAGTGCCCGGCGACGCCGGCGCCGGCGAGCATGCCGCCGCCTTTGCCGGCGCGGGTGCCGGACTGTTTGAGTTCGGCTTTGGCGAGTTCGATTTCCTGCCGGATCAGGGTGGACAGGTCCCGGGTGACCTCGCCGAGGAGGTCACCGAGGGAGGTGGTGTCGGCCTTGGCGTGCGCGGCCGTCGGCGGGGTATCGGGGATCTGGCTGCTCACAGGGGACGACCCCCACCCTCGGTATACGGGTCTTCAGGATCGCGCAGCGGGACGCCTGCCGAACCCGGCGCATCAAAACCCGGGCGGGCGGGTTCGCCGTACACGGTTTCTGCGTAGGTGGTCGGCGTGGCCTGCGGTGCGTCGTACAGGGGAGCGGCCGGTGCAGCAGTCAGGCTGCTTTCGGTGACCGGCGGCTGGACGGGGTACTGGGGCAGAGTGCCGCTGGGGGATCCGTAGCCGGCCGTCGAGGTTTCGGGGGCGCCGGCCTGCAGGCTGCGGCCGAGGCGTCCGGCGAGCAGGCCTGCGCCTGCCGCGAGGAGCAGGAAGGCGCCGGGGCGCTGGCGGGCGAAGGACTTGACCTCGTTCAGGAGCGAGCCCGGGTCCCGGTTGTCCAGCCAGGACGCGACCGATTCGGAGCGGTCGGCGGCCTGCCGGATCAGGTCCGAGGCCACCCCCTGCTGGTCCGGAGCGTCGGCCATGGTGCGCAGCTGCGAGGAGATCGTGCGGATGCCATCGGCGGCCTTGGTTTGCTGGGTGCCGGCCTGGCTGGTCAGGTCCGACTTCGCCTGGTGCAGCAGGTCACGGGCGCTGTTCTTCGCCTCATAGGCGACGTTCTTCGCCTCGGTCTTGGCGGTCTCTGCGACGTTCTGGGCGGCGCCGGCAGCCTGGCCCGCTACGTTTGCAGCCTCATCCTTGGCCACGTCCTTCTTTGAGGAGGTGTCGTCCTGGTAGCCGACGGTACCTGTGTACCCGGGGGTACCTGCGACGGTGCTGTCGGCGTCGGTGGTGCCCAGCCCTGTTGTGCCCGGTCCGGTGCCGTATGGGTTCTCGGTCATCATTGCTCTCTTTCCTTTGAGGGTTAGCTGCTGCTGATGAACCAGCACTCCGTAATAGTAAGCATGGTTACCATCGAATAGTAAGTAGACTTCCTACATCGACGGAAAAATTTGCTGGCACCCGCGCGGCGAGAGGGGGGAGCATTGGGGGAAGAGCGCGGCGAAAGGTGAGGAAGCGGCGGGGGACAGGGACCGAACGTATGCTTGAAAGATGAGCGCTCGAGCCGCATCAACCGTCACCTTTGAACGCCGCTTCGCCACCGAGCTTGCCGAGATGGCCATCCCCTGGAAGGCGGAGGTGGTTCCTGACCCGCGCCTGCTCGTTCTGAACGAGCCGCTGGCCGCCGCGCTGGGCTTTGACCCGGACTTCCTGCGCAGTCCAGAAGGACTTCCGATGCTGATCGGCAACGCAGTGCCCGACGGCGCCACTCCCGTTGCGCAGGCATACTCCGGCCACCAGTTCGGCTGGTTTGCGCCCAGGCTGGGTGACGGCCGTGCGCTCCTGCTCGGTGAAATATCCGATGTCGAAGGCCGCCTCCGCGACATCCACCTGAAGGGCTCCGGCCGCACGCCCTTCGCCCGGGGAGGGGATGGCTTCGCCGTGGTGGGGCCGATGCTGCGCGAATATATCGTCAGCGAGGCGATGCACGCACTGGGTATCCCCACCACCCGCTCACTTGCCGTCGTGGCTACCGACCGTTCCATCCAGCGGGAAACCCTGCTGCCGGGGGCTGTACTCACCCGGGTCGCAAGCAGTCACCTGCGTGTGGGCAGTTTCCAGTATGCGCGTGTGGCCGGTGACATCGGACTCCTGCGCCGCCTCGCGGACCACGCCATCGCGCGCCATTATCCGGGCGCGGCGGAGGCGGACCATCCGTATCTTGCACTCTTCGAGGCCGTCATAACCGCCCAGGCTTCCCTGGTGGCGCAGTGGATGCTGGTGGGCTTCATCCATGGCGTCATGAACACGGACAACATGGCCATCTCCGGCGAGACCATCGACTACGGCCCGTGCGCCTTCATGGACGCGTTCGACCCCGCCACCGTCTACAGTTCAATCGACGAGAGCGGCCGCTACGCCTACGCCAACCAGCCGCTCATAGCGGAGTGGAACCTGACCCGCCTGGCGGAGGCGCTCCTTCCGCTGTTTGACGACGACGAGGAGCGTGCGGTGGCGCTGGCCCAGGAGTCGCTGGGTGCGTTCCGCGAGCAGTACAGTGCCGCCTGGCTGGCCGGCATGAAGGCGAAGCTGGGCCTCAACAGCGGCATCGCTGATGAGGTGGCTTCGCCCCTGATTGACGAGCTGCTCGCGCTGATGCAGGAGGGTCGCGTCGACTACACGTCGTTCTTCCGCCGGCTCGGAACCGCGGCCCGCGGCATGGGCCGGCCGGCACGGGACCTGTTCCCGGAACCGGACGCCTTCATTGCCTGGGCGGAACGCTGGCAGGCCCTGCAGCCGGACGCGGACAGTATGGACCGGACTAATCCGGCGTATGTGCCCCGCAACCACCTTGTTGAGGAAGCACTCGATGCCGCGACCGGCGGCGACCTTGGTCCGCTCATGCAATTGCTCGAAGCGGTGACGGACCCGTATAACGAGCGTCCCGGCGTCGAACGTTATGCAGAGGCTGCGCCAGAAAGCTTTGGACCCTACAGGACCTTCTGCGGAACCTGAGTAAGTTAGCTGGCGCCGGGGTGCACCAGCGTGTCCGGATCCAGCTCGCTCGCCGGTGCGTCGGCGAGTCCCTGCGGAGTGAGGTCCAGGTCGTCCAAAGCGGCCGTGGCTGCAATCGGGGCAGCGTTCAACCCGGCGCCCGGGGCAATGTTGATAGTCATGGTTCTCTGTCTCCTGAAGTGAGTGGGGGTGGTGCATTGTGTGCTGACTCGCTATTTTCCTTGGAATTGTTGCGCGCGCCAAAGTTGCGCCGGTGTCGCAATTGGTGTAGGAGGGTTCGGGTCGTGCCTGTTCCGGGCCAGCGGAGCGAGGGAATGGCCGACGGCGGCACCGCCTTCTGTGCGAGCCGTCTCGGCCGGTGCGGAGACGGCTTTGTGACGGTGAGTTACACCTCGCCGCCGCCAATGATGTCCAGGGCGAGCTGGTGCAGCGGTTCCTCCCGGCGGCGGGCTGCGGTAATGAGGGTGGAGAGGGCCTGGTCGCGGTTGACGTGGAGCCGCTCCATGATCATCCCGGTAGCGGTCCCGATGGCATCGCGGGCGCCTAGTGCTCCGATGAGACCGTCGCTGAGGCGCTGCGCGGTGTCGCGGGCCTGGGCATTGGCAAGCATCAAAGCAGCAGGGCGGGCCAGCAGCTCGATCAGGCGGATGGCCTTGGAATCGAAGCCATCGGGAATAGCGGAGTAAACCTTCAGCGCACCGATGGCGCCGTCGGGAGTGGACAGCGGCGTGCTGATCACCGAGCGCAGCGGCAGTTCTGCAATGGCGCGGCTCCAGGCGGGCCAGCGGTGGTCGGTGTGGGTGTCCGCGACCGTCACAGTCATCTGCTGAGCCCAGGCGGTGAGGCACGGCCCTTGCCCGAGGCCGTACTGGAGCTGGTCGGCCTGCAGGATGGTGCCGTCGGTGGAAGCTGTGCTGGTGCGTCGGCCACGCGTATCCATCAGGCTCGCGCCTGCCCCCAACGTTCCCGGGATCGCTTCCTTGAGGGCCTGCGCCAGTGCCGAAACCGCTTCGTCGACGGTTTCGTGAGTCAGCAGAAGGTCGGCAATCCGGGCGGTGAGCGCCGCGAGCTCGTCGGCGAGGGGCAGGTTGGCCTGCATCACGGCCTGGCTGACATTTGGTGGCATGGCGGGCGGGAACCTGGCCTGCCCTGCGGCCGGGGCCCGGACCGGGCCAGGGATTCAGATGAGACGGGCACGTCAGTTCGTTCCTTTCCTGGATCCGCGGTGTGCCGTCCCCATGGCATGCTGCGGCGTTGAAAGTGCTAAAACAATTATTTCAGGCGATCGCCCGCGTCGCGAGGGGTGCTCGTGTTTGTATGTGCGGCGGATTTGGCGCAGCGCATCGGTGCGCTTAAGGCACTCGCCGAGGAAAAGAAACGCGCGCTTCAGTAATTGGTCCGGGAGAGGATAATCGCTTAACAACACATGTTTCGCCAGATAGGAGCGGTGGTGGTCGGGCCGGTGGAACCAAGGGAGCGGGTCGCGGCCGCTGAGGCGGAGCTGTTCAAGGCGCTGGCGCATCCCGCCCGCGTCCGGGTCTTGGCTGTGCTCACGGAGGGGCCCGCTTCGGTGGCGGAGCTTTGTTCTGCCACGGGGCTGAAGCCGTCGCACCTGGCGGGGCAACTCGCGCAGTTGCGTGCCCAGCACCTGGTGGCCGGGCACCGCTCGGAAGGCAGGCTGCTGTACCGGCTGTCTGTTCCCGGGATTGCGGACCTGCTCGCCGCCGCCGAATCCGTGCTGAATGCCCGGGCTGCGGCTGATGCGGACGGCCTTGCGGGTCTTGGTGCATTCGGCGCAGGTTCCGGCTCCGCCGGTGAGGGCATCCTGACCGATGAGTCCGCGGCGGTGCTCGAGGAGTCTCTGGAACGGCGGGCACTGATAGCCAGGGCAGTGCATTCCATCGGCGTGCGGACGGGCCGGAGCTCGGACGACACCTTGGCCCGGCTACTGGCCGAGGCCCGGGAAAGGCGCCTTACGCTGGCTGACGTTTCCCGGGAGGCGGTGGCGGGGAACCCGCAAGAATGACTTAGATACGGCTGGGACCCGAGAGTCTAAGGTTCCATATTTTGTGCCCTAAAGGTTAGGGTCTTGACGGGCAGGCGGCACTGGACGAGACTCGTAATTGAGGAATTGATGAATTTATCGTTTCTTCAATCCTCTCCATTGGGGGCCCTCTGCTCTGGTAGGCGCAGAGGGGCCGGAGCGTCGCGGGGCAGTCGGACTAAGTCCACAGCCCGGGGGCCGCGGTATAGACGGAAAGGGGCCGGAACAGTGTGGTTCCGTCCCCTTTCCGATTGCCACGGTGGCGTGGTTTATGGACGTTCGAAGAGGCTCAAAATGTTGCCCTCACTGTCCAAAAACCATGCGGCTTTGCCCGCGTCCGAGGTGGCAATGCCGTTCTCGGTCTTCAGGCCCGGAAAATCGTAGTCTTCGAACACGACGCCGCGGTTCCGCAATTCCTGCACGTCCCGCTCGACGTCGTCCGTTACCCAGCCCATTTGGGTGTTCTTGGCCGTGCCCGCATTGTCAGTCTGGTACAGCATGAAGCTGGTGCCGTTGCCGCACTGGTACATCACGTTGTCGTCCGCCGGTTCCACTGGTTCCAGTCCCAGCTTGTCCCGGTAAAAATCCTTCGCCCTGCCCACATCCTTTGCCGGAAGGACGGCCGCGACTTCTTTGTCTCTGAGCATGACAGTTCACTCCTCGCTGAGTTGATGGCGATGGTCCCCCTGTTCGGCGCCGGGCACGGACTGGCCGGCCGTGCCCGGGCCGCGTCGCCACCCGTTTCGCCAACAGCCGGGGCGGCAACCTGGGACTCCACGGCGTCTCCGGCATCGCCGGGCCCCCGGGTCCCCGAACTTCATGGGGACATTATGGAACCGAAGTGCCACCGGCGGATATAGGACGGGGAAGGAAGGAACGACGGCGGCCGGCCGGGCACTGCTGTTGCCGTTCGGCGCGGCGGGGCAACAGAGTGGGCCCCGCTTAGGGGCGGGGCCACTTGGGCGCAGGACCCTGTCAGGCGCGGGGCCGCGGGTAGGCGCGCGTCCGCTCAGGCGCGCGACTCGAGGCCGTGCGCCGTTAACGGACCCACGGGGCAGAGCCTGTTGACCGTCTCCATGAGCTGGCGTGGACGGAACGGCTTGATCAGGTAGGCGGCGGCTCCCGACGCCATGCCGGCCATCTCGTCGTCGAGCTCCGCCCGGGCGGAGATGAAAAGCATCGGTGCCTCGGAGCGGGCGCGGATGTGCTGCGCCACCTCCAGGCCGTCCATGTCCGGCAGGTTCAGGTCCACCGTCACCAGGACGGGGTGGTGTTCCCACGCCGCGGCCACACCGTTAACGCCGTTGCCGACCGCATGAACATCAAATCCGATCCGTGTCAGGATCAGTGTGAGCAGATCGCGAATATCCCGGTCATCCTCGATGACCAGGCAAAGCCCCCGTGAACCCAACGTGCCCCCCGGCCTGTAGTAGGTGTGCATAGTGTAAGGCCGAAACCTCAAGAAGTTCAGGGCCTGGGCACGAAAAAGCCCCGCACCATTGTGAAGGCGGTGCGGGGCTTCCCGGGGACGACCATCCGCATGGGGGAATAGGATGGGACCCCGGTCAAAGTTACCCGCGCGTAGGTTTGTCCTTCAAATGTACGATTCCCGTCATTCGGGCAGTTCCATCTGGAATCCGCACGTACACCGGAGGACGCGGGTGGACAGGTAGACGTCCAGGGTGTCTTCGGCCGGGCCCTCGGTGGACAGCGGCGCGGACAGCCTGCGGAGCTCGGAGCCTGCCCTGGCCATGGGTTGTCCGCAGTGCATGTAATGCCCGCCGAAGATCAGCACGTCCCCCGTTTGCTCCCGGCGGCCCATGACCGCGGACAAGTCGGCAACCCGGGCGGGATGTTCGCTGAAGCGCCGGCACCGGCTGCAGGTGTAGGCAACCATGACGACGTCGGCGGGACCGTCCGGGATGCTCGTCACCGATCTGATGGTCAGGTGCAGGCCGGTACGGCAGCGCGTGCAGGTTACGGGCTGGACGCGCGCCCGTCCGGCACCTTCGGAGCGGAAATCGGGGGAACTTAGTGACATGGTCAGCCGGCGATCGTGTAGCTGGCCATGATGTAGTGGAATTGCTGGAAATGCGAGGTGGCCATGTCAGGCTCTTTCCTCAGGTGCAGGGTGGCCGCCGTTAGGCTACAGCGGCATTACCTCCGGGCGGTGCACGATGCCGGGAGGGGTCCCGAACGGAAAACGCAGGGTCCTGTGATGAACCTACCCTGCAGTAGGATTTTTGTATATAGAAGGCCTCAGGCCCCGGGAGCGTGGGCCAGACCAAATCGTGTGGGGCCGGCGGCGGACTGGGTTAGGCAGCCAGGTCCCGGAGGGTGGACCAGGGGCCACCGCCGCCGGCTGTTTAAAGTTTCCGCCTTCGTCCTTGGAAGAACTTTGGAGTTCCTTGGGCGCGCACGGCAAATCGAGGGGTTTTCCCGGTAATGTCCCAAGGTGCCCCAGCTATTTCCCCATGTCAGCGGCGCATACTGAACATGTCCTGAAGGAGACGGATTCCGCGCCCCGAACCTCAGAACTGCCGGGTCCGGACGCACTCCCCCCTCGCACCGGACCCGGCAAAACCCTCCCGGGCCCCCATCAGAGCCGCACAGACTTCACGAATGTCACCAGCTGTAGGGATTGCTGATGTGCTTGCCGGCACGGTGGGCGTCGTACCCCTGCTGCCAGGCCGCCTCTATGGCTGCGACCATGTCGGCCAGGAGCGGGTAATACGGGTGGTCCGGACCGATGAAAAGCATCTCCTCGCGTGCCTTCTCAATTGCATCGCGGACAGCGTTGCCGTTGGCCATGAGGCATGGTCCCACGCGTTTGGGGAGTGCGCCACAGTTCTGGACGAGCGCCTGACGGGGCGTGTCACATCGGTCACGTTCACAGGCTGTTCATTCCCAGCTGGTTCTATTAGGGCATGGACGCGAACGCTGGGAATAATCACGACGCCGACCTCCCGGCGGTGTGGGGGATGCTGACCCCCGCCGCGGAGACGGAGGCGGAGAGGGGGATCCGGAAATCAGGCCTCCCCGCCGGAGCCCGCCCGGCCCAAGCCGCCGTTGCCGGCAGCGTGCCTCTTGGCGGCTCCGTCGTATTCGCCTGGGTCGACGGACAGTCCTCCCGCAGGCTGCATTTTGCCGGAGATCCGCTGGTTGTCCTGCCGGAGCTGGAACACACGGACGCGTTTTAGCGCACTGTACGTGCAGCCTCTGTAGGAACTCTGACCTGGTGCTGCCCGGGACAGCCCCCCGAGTATGATCGGTGAACATTCATGGCCCGGAGACTTCCGGAGACTGGAGCAGCACATGCAACTCGGCGCTTTCTCACTCAGCCTCGCCGTCAAGGACATCGCGGCATCTGCCGCGTTCTACGAGAAGCTGGGGTTCACCAGGTCCGGGGGCGAAATCGAGCAGAACTGGCTGATCCTGCGTAACGGGCAGACGGTGATCGGGCTCTTCCAGGGCATGTTTGAGAAGAACTCCCTGACCTTCAACCCGGGCTGGAACCAGGACGCTCAGCAGCTCGACTCATTCACCGACGTGCGCGATCTCCAACGCCAGCTGAAGGAGCAGGGCGTTCACTTCGTTGCTGAAGCCGGTGACGGTACGGGCCCGGGCAGCTTTATCGTGGTGGACCCTGACGGCAACCCGGTCATCGTGGATCAGCACGTCTGATCCTTCACCCAGAGAGGAGCCCGTAGATGCCCAGTACCCCTGAGGACCTGGTCAGCGTCCGATACATGGTGGACGACGTCGACGCCGCCGTCAGCTTCTACACGAAGCACCTCGGCTTCACCGTAAGAATGAACGCGGCACCTGCATTTGCCGACGTCGTGCGCGGCCAGTTGCGCCTGCTGCTGAGCGGACCCACCAGCTCGGCGGGCCGGCCCATGCCCGACGGCGCGGTCCCGGCACCGGGCGGATGGAACCGGATCCACCTCATCGTGGGCGACATCGCCGCCGAGGTGGACAGGCTGCGGACAGAGGGCGTTCCGTTCCGGAATGACATTGTTAAGGGGCCGGGCGGCCAGCAGATCCTGCTGGAGGATCCGGCCGGCAACGTGGTCGAGCTGTTCCAGCCCGCCGGTCAGTAGGCGCCGAACATGCAGAAAGCCCCGCACGCAGGACTCGGGTGAATCCAGCGTGCGGGGCTTGCGCAATTAGACGCCCGGAGGCCTCACCTACAAAGGGAGCTGCTAGTGGGCAGCCGTCGCCGGGGTCTTGTGGACCAGGTAGATGGCACCGGTGGTGACGTCCTCCTCGAGAGCTTCGAGGGTGCGGCCGCGGGTTTCAGGCACCTGGGTGTAGATGAAGATCAATGCCAGGATGCCCACCACACCGAACATGAAGAACGTTCCGGTAATGCCGACTGATGCCACCAGCGTGGGGAAGAACAGGCCCAGGAGAGCGTTGGCGATCCACAGGCAGAAAATGGAGACCCCGATCGCGAAGCCGCGGATGTGCAGCGGGAAGATCTCCGAGAGCATCACCCAGACGGCGATGTTGAGGAAGGTCTGCATGGAGCCGACGAAGGCAACCACCAGGAAGAGGATCACGAAGGGCCGCGCCGGGTTGCCGACGGGCAGCGCGATGGAGGCGATGCCGATCAGGAAGTGGCAGATGGTGGTCAGCGTGAAGCCAAGGAGCAGGGTGGTGCGGCGGTTGACCCGCTGCATCATGGTGAGCGCAATGATGCCGCCGACGACGGCGATGACGCCCGGGGCGATGTTGGCGATGAGGGCGGCGCCGGAGTCGAAGCCGGCCTCAACCAGCACGGACTGGCCGTAGTACATGATCGAGTTGATGCCGGTCAGCTGCTGCGCCACGCCCAGGCCGATGCCCACCAGCAGGATCCGCAGGATCCACTTGTTCCTCAGTGCGCCCCAGCCGGAGAGGTTCATTTCCTCTTCCTCGTCGGCCAGGTGCTTGACGTCGGCCATCTCCGCTTCGGCGCGGTCGGATGAGCGGATGGTCTTCAGCACGGCCAGCGCGTCCTGGTTGCGGCCCCGGGAGATCAGCCAGCGCGGGGATTCCGGCATCCCGAGCATGCCGACGAACAGGGCAACTGCAGGTACTGCGGCCACGGCGAGCATGATGCGCCAGACGCCGCCGAATTCGCCCCAGACGTTGCCGATGATGGCGTTGACCACGAACGCGGCGAGCTGGCCGATGACGATCATGAGTTCGTTGCGGCCGGCGAGTGAGCCGCGGATCTCGTAGGGGGCCAACTCGGCGAGGTACACGGGGACCACCGAGGAAGCGCCGCCCACGGCGAGTCCGAGGATGACGCGGCCGACGACCATCACCTCGAAGTTCGGTGCGAACACGCAGGACAGGGCGCCGACGAGGAACAGCACGGCCAGCAGGATGATCGTCTTCCGGCGGCCCCAGGAGTCGGAGAGACGGCCGCCGCCCACAGCACCGGCTGCGGCGCCGAAAAGCAGGGAGCTGGTCACGATGCCCTCGGTGATGGGGGTGAGGCCAAGATCGGCGGTCATCGGCCGGAGCGCGCCGTTGATGACACCCGTGTCGTAGCCGAAGAGCAGCCCGCCGAAGGTTGCGACCATGGCGACCATGCCGAGCCGCTTGCGGTGGGGGCCGTTCGTGAGCGGCGGCAGCGAGGGCGTATGTGCGGCGTCGCGCTGGGCTTGGGTAGCAGACATAAGGACTCCTTTGTCTCAAGTTTGCGGGACGTGTACCCGCTGTCACACCTAGACTAACGCGCGAAAGGCTCAAATGTAAGGTCAAACTTACAAATGCATCAGTTTTTGCTGTTTCCGCCCGTGGGAGGATGGCTGTATGACTCTTGAGCGCCAGCAGCGGCCAGCCACGCAGGCTGATGTTGCCCGCGAGGTCGGGGTTTCCCGCACTCTGGTGTCCTTTGCCTTCCGCGGCGCCGCCGGCGTCAGCCCCGAGACCAAGCAGGCGATCTTTGATGCCGCCAAACGACTGGGATACCGGCACAACGCGGCAGCCGCCGCCCTGGCAAGCAAGCAGCGCACGGCCGTCGGGCTTTACCTCCTGGACCTCCGGAACGAGGTCTTCTCGGATGTGCTCAACGGCGTGCGGCTGGCGCTTCCGCAGTCGCGCAACCGGCTCATCCTCAGTGTCTCCCGCTCGATCGGCGGGGAGGACCAGGGGGCCGTTGACTCGCTCATCGAGGCACGGGTGGGGATCATCATTGCGGCGACGCTGCTCGATCCCGACGAACGGGTTCGGGAGCTGGCGCAGATGGTCCCGGTGGTCAGTGTCACGCGCCGGGTGGAGGGCGTGGACAGCGTATACCCGGACGACCGTGCGGGCGCGCGGGCCGCCGTCGAGCATCTTCTCGGACTCGGGCACACCCGGATCGCCCACCTGGCCGGTCCGCATTATGACGGACACACCGTCCGCCGGGACGTTTACCAGCAGGTGATGCGGTCCGCCGGCCTGACCCCGCAGACCGTGGCGGCTGACGATTTCACGCAAGAGGCCGCGGAGCGTGTGGCGGCGGAGCTGCTGGGCGGACCGGACCGGCCGACGGCAGTATTCACGCACAACGACCAGTTCGCGCTGGGTGTCCGCGAAGTCGCGTACGCGATGGGCCTGACGATTCCCGGCGACCTGTCGCTCGTGGGCTACGACGATTCCCGGACCGCCCGGCTTCACGGGATTGACCTGACTTCCGTGGATCTCCATGCCGTGGAGCTGGGAAAAACGGCCGGAAGTGTCGCGCTGGAGCGGCTCAACGGACCCGGCGCTCCGCTCGCGGACAAGTGCATCACGCCCCGGCTCGTGGTCCGGGGTTCCACGGCTCCGCTCTAGTTCAGGTGCCGCCGATGACGCGTGACCGGGGCGCCTGGCGGCCAGGATCCAGCAGGGCGGCGACGGCCCGGGCGATTTTGGCCCCTCCCTGCACGGACGGTTCGATGGCATTCGCGTAGTCGCCGTCGTGGTTGCAGATGATCCGGAGGTCGAGCAGGGTGAGGCCGCGGGTGAAGGCGGCCCTGGTGACGCAGTCGTTGAAGACCGTGAGGGCGGTCCTGATCATCCGGTAGAAAGGCCCGGAGGAAGGGGTGTCGTAAATGGTGCACACCGCTGCGGGCAGTCCGCTCGCTGAAAGTCCTTCGGCCATCAGCTCATAGTCGGCGGCGAACCGCTCCTGGGCATCAGCGAACATGTCCAAGGCCTCCGCCACAGAGCGCGCGGGCGCTTCGAGCAGGTGGGCGTAGCGGAGCGCATCGTTGCCGCCGGCACTGACCACGAGGTGGGTGGCGTCGTCAGGGAGGGCCAACAGCTGGCGGGGAACGCCGGCAATAACGTCCCCGTCCAGTGCAAGAAGTGTTGCCTTCCAACCGTGCGGCAGCTCTTCACGCAACTGCTCGACGACGCCGGGTCCGCCGTTGACGTAGGCCTTGTTGTCGAAAATCGAGTCCCCGAGTAGGACAACGTGGCCGCCGGTGCTGGTGTTCATGCCGCATCCTCGCACGAAAGGCCCGCCGTGACGAGGGCCGTGGTGACGAGGGCAGTGGTGACGCCCAAGGATCGACCGCGAGTTCCAAACCGGAGGGGTTAATCGGCCCTCGGCCCATCCGGCTCTTGATTGAATTGCCCGCTCTTGTTGCACTGGAGTACGCAGGTCTGTGGGCACGCACCGCTTCCTCCCGGCGATGCAGGCTCCGACCGCCAGACCAGGAGACCGCCATGACGCCCGATCCAGCCAAGAAGCCCACCGTCCTGTTCGTCTGCGAGCATAACGCCGGCCGGTCGCAGATGGCGGCCGGGTTCCTCATCAGCCTGTCCCGGGGCGCAGTTGAGGTGCGTTCCGCCGGCATCAAGCCCTCGTACGAGGTGAGCCCCTCCGTCGTCCAGGCCATGGCCGACGTCGGTGTTGATATTTCAGGTGAGATCCCCAAGGTCCTCACCACGGGTGCCGTCCAGGAGGCCGACGTCGTGATCACCATGGGCTGCGGCGACGAGTGTCCGGTGTTCCCCGGCAAACGCTACGAAGACTGGGAACTGGCCGACCCCGCCGGAAAGGGTATTAAATCGGTCCGCCCGATCCGCGATGAGATCCGGACGCGCGTCGAGGCACTGGTTACCGAACTGCTGCCCGCCCGGCACGCCGACGCGCAGTAACAGTTTCCATTAATGAGCCTGAAGAGAAGGAGCCAGCAGTGAGCAAAAACGCCAAGCCCGAGGACGCCAGCGCCGGGAAGGCCAGCCCCGAACAGGTCGGCAGCGAACAGCTGATCATCATCGGCTCCGGGCCTGCCGGCTACACTGCCGCGATCTACGCCGCCCGGGCCGGGCTGAAGCCGCTTGTCCTGGCCGGCTCGGTCACCGCGGGCGGCGCGCTGATGAACACCACCGAGGTGGAGAACTTCCCCGGTTTCCCGGAGGGCGTCCAGGGCCCCGAGCTGATGGACGGCCTGCAGCAGCAGGCGGAGAAGTTTGGCGCGCAGGTGGTGTTCGACGACGCCACCCAGGTTCAGCTCAAGGGCCACCTTAAGCGTGTGGTCACCGGCGGCGGTGAGACCTATGAGGCGCCTGCGGTCATCCTGGCCACCGGCTCGGCGTACAAGGAACTGGGGCTGGCCGAGGAGAAGGAGTTCAGCGGCCATGGCGTCTCCTGGTGCGCCACCTGCGACGGGTTCTTTTTCCGCGACCAGGACATCATCGTGGTGGGCGGCGGGGATTCCGCGATGGAGGAGGCCACGTTCCTGACCCGCTTCGGGAAGTCCGTGACCGTCGTCGTCCGCAAGGGCGAGCTCCGGGCCTCCCGCATTATGGCGCAGCGGGCCAAGGACAACCCGAAGATCACGTTCGCGTGGAACTCGGCGGTGACGGCGATCCACGGCAACGGCAAGGTCAGCGGCGTCACCCTGACCGACACCCGCACCGGCGAAACCCGGAAGCAGCCCGCCACCGGGCTCTTCGTGGCGATCGGGCACGTGCCGCGTACCGAGCTGGTGGCCGGGCAGGTGGAGCTCGACGGCGAGGGCTACATCAAGGTCGATTCGCCCACCACCTGCACCAACCTCAGTGGCGTGTTCGCGTGCGGCGACGCAGTGGACCACCGCTACCGCCAGGCGATCACCGCCGCCGGCACCGGGTGCGCGGCGGCCCTCGACGCCGAGCGGTACCTTGCCGCGCTGGCGGACGCGGACAGCATCGCCACGGCACTGGTGGAGGAGCCCACGCACGCCTGATGCCACAACAGAGGAGGCGGCGGCCGACAAACCAAGCGGCGGCTGAAATTTACGGGACGGCGGCGGCTGGGGGGCCGCCTTGGTCTCAGTCAGGCGGCACCGCCGCCGGCCCAGCCCCGGTGGTCGACTTAATTATCGTCCTCACTCGATTTAAAGAGAAGTGGGAGTCAACGCTTGCCTGCCCCTGGGCCCTACTTGGGTGAACGGGACAACTGCCCCTCGCGGGGACCGGCCGGATACCCGCGGTGGCGGCTGACGAAGATGATCACCAGCGCCACAGCCAGCGGAACCGCCGCAGCCAGCGGGACGAAAAGCGCGCCGACGGTGTTGAGGGCCAGCGCACCGTACGCGGCCCCGACGGCGATGCCCAGCTGGATGGTCACCACGGCCAGTCCGTTGGCGGCGTCCTTGTGCTCGCCGCCCGCGCGGAGGATGGCCGCCTGGTTGTAGATGCCGGTGGCTCCGAAGGTGATGCCCCAGAGGGTCAGGAGTGCGAGGCTGCCGGTCCAGGTGCCGCCGAGCGCTGGCAGGAGGGCGAAGCTGGCCAGGAGCAGGGCCACGCCGGTCAGGATGGATCCGCGGGGGCGGGCGTCCGCGGTGAGGCCGGCAATCCAGATGCCCACCAGGCTGGCGACGCCGATGACGGACAGCGAGATGCCGGTGGCGGTGCTGGGCAGGCCCTCGGCCAGGAGGAACGGGGCGATGTAGGTGAACAGGGCGAAGTGGCCCAGGAGCAGCAGCGGCCAGGCAGTGGCCACCGCGATGACGCCGGGCAGTGCCATGGCTGCGCGCAGCGACGGCGCCGAGCCCCGGCCGGCGTCGGAAGCCGGCGGCAGCAGACGAATGGCCAGCAGCGCGAGGAGCGTGGCGACCCCGGCCAGGACCAGGAAGGATGAGCGCCACGAGAGCAGGGACCCCATCACCGTGCCGAGCGGGGCGCCGACGGCCAGGGCGATGCTGTTGCCGCTGAACACGATGGCCATCGCCTTGCCCACGGAATGCGCCGGCACGATCCTCGCAACATACGGGGCCATGCTGGACCAGAGCAGGCCGTGGGCCACGCCGCCAAGAAGCCTGGCGGCGATGGCCAGGCTCAGATTGGGGCTGGCAGCCAGCAGCACGTTGCTCAGCGCGAAGGCCAGCACGGTCACGATCAGCAGCGCCTTGCGGGGCATCCGCCCGCCGAGCAGCCTGGACAGGGGAAGGGCCGTGATGACGATGACGGCCGCATAGGCAGCGGTCAGCGAGCCGACAGCCGATTCCTCCACGCCCAGGTCATGGCTGATCTGTGGAAGCAGCCCCGAAGGCAGGAGTTCGGTGGTGACGGCGGTGAACCCGGCCATGGCCAGGATGAGCAGGCCGGCCCGCGGGATCCTTGCGGGGCGGGCCGGCAGAGCGGAGGGGACGGCGGACGTGCCTGTCGGGGCCTGCGTGGGGGTACCGGAGCCGGAATGTTCTTGGGTCACGTATTTCCTGAAAGTTTCGTCATTGGTGTTGCCTGTCCGGGGCCCCGGGGTGGAACGCCCGACGGCGGGCCGGCCCCTTAAGGGACCGGCCCGGCCGTCGGGCGTCTATTGCCTTAGAGGGTGGCGGTGTCAATCACGAAGCGGTAGCGCACGTCCGAGGCGAGGACGCGTTCGTAGGCTTCGTTGATCTTGTCGGCCGGGATGACCTCGATCTCGGCGCCGATGCCGTGCTCGGCGCAGAAGTCGAGCATCTCCTGGGTTTCGCGGATGCCGCCGATCATGGAACCGGCGAAGGCGCGGCGGCCGCCGATGAGTGCAAACGCGTTGACCGGAAGCGGCTCGGCCGGAGCACCGACGTTGACCAGCGTGCCGTCGAGGGACAGCAACTGCAGGTAGGAGCTGATGTCGATCGAGGCACTGACCGTGTTGATGATCAGGTCGAAGCTGCCGGCGAGCGCTTCGAACGTGCCGGCGTCGCTCGTGGCGTAGTAGTGGTCTGCGCCGAGGCGCAGGCCGTCTTCCTGCTTCTTGAGCGACTGGGACAGGACGGTGACCTCGGCGCCCATGGCGTGGGCGAGCTTGACGGCCATGTGGCCCAGTCCGCCGAGGCCGACGACGGCGACCTTCTTACCGGGGCCGACGCCCCGGCGCTTCAGCGGGGAATAGGTGGTGATGCCGGCGCACAAAAGGGGAGCGGCGACGTCGAGCTCGATGCCGTCCGGGATGGTGACGACGAATTCCTCGGTGACCACGACGTGGGTGGAGTAGCCGCCCTGGGTGATGGTGCCGTCGCGGTCAACCGCGCCGTACGTGCCGACCATTCCCTTCAGGCAGTACTGTTCCTCGCCGGCCACGCAGTTGGCGCACTCCCTGCAGGAGTTGACCATGCAGCCGACGCCCACCCGGTCGCCGACCTTGTGGCGGGTCACTTCGGAGCCCACCTCGGTGACGATGCCGGCGATTTCGTGGCCGGGTGCCAGCGGGTACTGCTGCGGGCCCCAGTCGCCGCGGACGGTGTGGATGTCGGAGTGGCAGATGCCGGCGAACTTGATTTCGATGAGGACGTCGTGCGGGCCGACCTCGCGGCGTTCGATGGTGGTGGGGATGAGGTCCTCGGAAGCGGAGGGCGCGGCGTAGGCGTTGACGGTAGGCATAGTTCTCCTATGTGTCGGTGTGGGTGGAACGGGCCGCAGATGAAAGCCATGGACCGTTTCTTTCATCTACTTAACCCCATCGCCGTGGCGAGAGGCAGACCCTGCTGTAAGGGGTAACCACAGGGACCCCCAAGTCTCTTCCCGATTGTGTTGCACAGCACGGGATGGGCTGTTGTGGAGGGACCGTTGAGGTTGCTTTGGGTCAGGCTTTGCGGTTGCGGTTGCGGTCACGTTGGTCGACGCGTCCGCTTTGAAGGCCGACGGCGGTGGTGCCGCCTTGCGCTGTGCCTTCGGCTTGCGCTGTTCTGTCGGGAGCCGCCGAGCCTTCGCGGGCCGCGGCGCCGTCGCGGGATTCGGATATTGCTGCGGTTGCAGCCCAGCTGGCCAGCAGCCGCAGACCGTCCTCGGACGGCGAGCCCGGTTCGGCCGTGTACGTGAACATAGTGAGCCCTGGCGTGGCCGTCAGCTCCAGCCCGTTGAAGTGCAGGTCGAGCCGGCCGACGGCCGGGTGCTGGAAGGTCTTGGCGCCCGTGCGGTGCAGCCGGACATTCCGCTGTGCCCAGCGCCTGCGGAATTCCTCACTGCGGGTGGACAGTTCCCCGATGAGGTCCGACAGGGCTTTGTTGAAGGGGTCGCGGCCGGCTTCGGCATGCAGCAGCGCCACACTCGTGTCGGCCGCCATGTCCCAGTCCGCGTACAGGCGTTCGGAACGGCTGTTGAGGAACGCAAACCGGGCGAAGTTCACGGGCCGCGCCGGGTCCTCAAAAGCAGGGGAGTACAGGGCCCGGGCAAGGTCATTGGCGGCAACGATGTCCAGGTGCGCGTTCTGGACGAATGCCGGGATGCCGGCCAGGCCGTCGAGGATGAGCTGGACGCTCGGGTGGATCGCCTGAGCGGGCTGCCTCCGCCGCCGGGCAGCGGGCCCGGCAGCCCGGGCGAGGTTGAACAGATGTTCATGCTCCGCCTCGTTCAGCTGCAGGGCGCGTGCGATGGCTTCCAGGACGGAGTCGGACACCCCGGCCAGGCTGCCGCGCTCCACCCGCGTGTAGTACTCAACGCTCATGCCGGCCAGCATTGCCACTTCTCCACGGCGCAGGCCGGGCACGCGCCGCACGCCGCCGAGGTCCGGCAGCCCCGCCTGTTCTGGGGTGAGCTTCGCCCGCCGGGAGGCAAGGAACTCCCGTATCTCGTTCCGGTTGTTCATAGCCACCACGTTACGGACCCTGTGGATACTGTGGGAGTCCCTGTCAGGGCCTGCCAGACGCGGGACGCCCCGATTACTGTGAAACAGGCGGGCTGCCCGGGCGGCGGCATGGAGTAGCGGGAACGGAGCACGCGCAGTGGCGAGGATATTCATTACCGGTTCTGCCGGCGGACTGGGGCTTAATGCCGCTCGGGCGCTGATGCAGCAGGGCCACGAAGTGATCCTGCACGCCAGGGATGAGTCTCGGCTGGCGGACGCCGGGGGGATCCGGGAGCAGGCCGTCGGCGCCGTCGTCGGAAATCTGGCCGACCTCGGCGAGACGGTGCGGGTGGCGGAACAGGCGGACAAGTACGGCCCGTTCGATGCCGTCATCCACAACGCCGGGGTGTACACCGGTAGCGAGATCTTTTCGGTCAATACCGTTGCGCCCTACATTCTGACCGCGCTCATGGCGCGGCCGCGCCGGGCCGTGTACATCAGCAGCGGCATGCACCGGTCCGGCACGCCTGACCTCCAGGGAATCGACTGGACGGACGCGGCCAGGCGGCCGGCCGCCTACTCGGACAGCAAGCTGTATGTCACCACGCTCTCGGCCGCGGTGGCCAGCCGCTGGCCTGACGTTGAAAGCAATGCGGTGGATCCCGGCTGGGTGCCCACCAGGATGGGCGGAAGCGCCGCGCCGGACAACCTGGAGCTGGGGCACGTCACGCAGGTGTGGCTGGCAACCGGGGAGGCAGGTGAGAACCCCGTGTCCGGAGGCTATTGGTTCCACCAGCAGCGCCGGGAGCCCCACCCGGCCGTCAACGACCCGGCGTTCCAGTCTGCACTGCTCGACGCACTGGAACGCCACACGGGTTACGCGCTCCGCTAGCCCGCGCGTCCCTGCCCGCGCCTCCTGACCAGTTTCGGGTCAGCGGCGGGTGAGGAGGCCGCGGACCAGCGTCAGGCCCTGGCCCAGGTTGATCGAAGGCAGGTACGCCCGGGTGATGGCGTTGGCGATCGCGGGCAGGGCGGCTGCATCAGGGTAGAGCAGGTACATGGGTTCGTAGTCCGGCTTGAACTTCGCCTTGAACGCCAGCAGGGAACGGAAGCCATAGACCGGTTCCAGGGCTGCGCCGAGCCAGTCGAGCATCCGGTCCAGGCCGCCATTCGCGTCCTGACCGCCGTTCGCGTCTTGGCCGGCAGGCGCGCCGGAACCGGGGGAGGAACCAGAAGCGGCACCGGCCGCAACGCCGCCGGCAGGCGACGAAGACGGCACCCGGGCCAGCGGCGCCCCGGACAGGCTCATGAACTCGCACCCCTCGTCCTGCAGGCTCAGCGCGGCGGAGGCGATGAGGAAGTCAATGCTCGCACGGAAACCGTCGCCGCGCCGCCGCATGAAGTCCAGGGTCCAGCCCTCCACGTATCCGTTCCGGTACACCGGCAGCCACGACGCGACCGCATGGACGGTGTGCTCGGAATCGATGGCCAGCAGGCAGCGGACCTCGGGGTCGTCCAGCTCATCCAGGCTGCCCAGCGTGAAGCCCATCTCCGGGACTTTCTTGTCCGCCACCCACTCCTCGGAAATCGCCTCGATCTGGGCCTGCACAGCGATCGGCGCCCGGGCAAACGTGGTCCATTCGGCGCGGATGCCGGCCTTGGCTGCCCGGTTCAGTGCGGTGCGGATGTCCTGGAACTTCTTGCCCCGGAAGGACACCTCGTCCAGCCGCAGCACGGTTTCCTGCGCCACCTGCACCGAGCCCCAACCCAGCGATCCGGCCAGACCGCGGAGCTCCTCGGACACGAAGTAGAAGCACGGCGTCCACCCGCTGAACCTGCAGTGCCGGGCAAACTCCGTAAACGCTGCCTCCCGCTCGGCCCGCGGACCCACGGGCGGCCCGAGCGCCACGGCCACCCCGCTGAGGACCCGGTACGCGATGAAACTCGAACCGGAGAACCAGTAGCTGTTCCCGCTCCACGTGGTCATCCAGGAGAGCGAGCCGCCGCCGTGTGCTTTGAGGATGCGCCGCGCCCGCTCCTCGTCCGCGCTGTGCCGGCCGTGGGCCGGACGCAGGAACGTCCGGAGCAGCAGCGCTCCGGTCCACGCCCAGAACACGACGCCGATGCTTTCGTAAAGCACGACGGCGGCGGTGCTTTCGGGGAAGAAGGCCGGTGAGCGGTCCACCAGGAAGCCGAGGGGCAGGAACCTGTCCGGAACGTCGGCCAGAAGCTGGACCAGTCCGGGCACGGGGGTGAATCCGCCGGCCAGGGCCAGTCCCAGGCCCAGGTACACAAGGCTCAGCAGAACCAGGGCAATCACCACCCGGCGCGCCAGCCGGAGGTACGTTCCCCGCGGGGCGCGCACCGGGAACAGGTTCCGGCCCGCCAGCAGGAGCACCGTCAGGAAGACGGGCAGGAGCATTGGCAGCACCAGGCTGAGCGGGTGCGAATAGCCCGACAGTTCGATTCCGCCTACGCCCTCGCGGACGGGCAATCCAGGACCGGGCGGCGGCAGCAGGACGCCGGCGATGGTGACGGCGGCCAGCAGCGACAGCATCGCCTGGATAAAGAGCGCGCCAACCCAGGCGAACCGCCGCCCGCGCCGCAGGCCGTCCGCGAACAGGAGCAGCAGGAACGACGGCAGGATGGCCATGAAGATTCCGCCCGCCCCGGCCCGCAGTTGCAGCTGCGCGGCCGCGCAGTCCCTGAGGCCGGCCGGCCGGGAGCAGGCCGCCTGCAGCGCCGCGGGGTCCACCGGCTGGATGTTGGTGAACAGGAACTTCAGTACGGAAAGAGGTCCGACGGCGTGCGGCGCCAGTCCCGCGATCACCGGGCCGATCGCCGCGACGGTCAGGAGCAGGGCCACCAGAATCCGGGCCTCGTGCCGGGAGACGGCGGGCCTGCCGAAGCGCGGGCGCCGGCCCAGCAGCACCGGACCCAGCAGCCCTCCTGCCGCGGCCGCCCCGAGCCGGACGAGGTCCTCGAAGCCTCCGGCATACATTGCAAACAGCAGCAGCACGGCCAGCAGGACAACCCGGATCCGGCGCCGCCACAGGGTGGTGAAGGCGGCGGTTGAAGCCATCGCGGCAGCGCAGGCCAGGGCGCTCGGCCCCAGGAAGAAGTGCCCGCTCAGGTCGCGGATCCAGCTGCCCATCAGGCCGCGAGCCGCGGCGAGGAACCCGAGAGTCAGCACGATCCCGAACACGTGTCCGGCCAGCGCCGCCGCAGCGAACTTCAGGGACCCAAGACGGCGTTCCAGCGGCAGTCCGGCCAGCAGCACCAGCAGCGTGCCCACAACGTACCCGGCCAGGTCCCGCTCCCAGAAGGCCGAGAGCAGAAGCGCCCACCAGTGGTCCGGTACGGCATGTGAGGTGGCTGCGACGTGGGGCAGAAGAACCGGCGGCGGCCCGGAGCGGAGGCTGGCGGACAGTGCGCCCGCGGTCCAGAAGAGAACGACGAAGGTGAGGGTGGCGGGGGAGCCGCGCAGCACCCGGGCCCACCCCGCGGGTGTCCGGTAGCCGGAGGGTACTGCTCGTCCCTGGTCCGGCTGCCGCATGGGTGAAGGGCTCCTTTCAAAGGGCTCTTCGATTGTTCCACACCCGTTCCGGAACCCTACGAGCCGGCGGAACCACCACCCAGGACCATGATTACAGCATCACCAGGGCTTCCGGTGCCGCAACCGCCTGGCAGTGGCGAACCGGGTCGGGCAGCTTGGTGGGGCTGCCGAGGGCGCGGTAGTCCCAGCCGGCGGCGCGGTAGGCGTCGGCGTTGAGTGCGTGGCGGCCGTCGACGATGTTGCGTCGGTGCACGAGTGTGCCGAGGGCGGTGGGGTCGGCGTGGCGGAAGAGGTCCCATTCGGTGAGGAGTGCGACGATTTCGGCGCCGGTGACGGCGGTCTCGAGGGTGTCGGCGTAGGTGAGGTCGGGGTAGGCGTGGCGGGCGTTGTTCATGGCTTGGGGGTCGTAGACGGTGACGTGGGCGCCGGCTTGGTGGAGCATGCGGGCGACGTCGAGGGCGGGGGCGTCGCGGATGTCGTCGGAGTCGGGTTTGAAGGCGGCGCCGAGGACGGTGACGTTGACGCCGCTGAGGTCTCCGCAGGCCATTTCGGTGATGAGGTCCACGGTGCGTTGGCGGCGGCGCTGGTTGATGGCGTCGACTTCCCGGAGGAAGCCGACGGCGTGTCCGACGCCGAGTTCTTTGGCGCGGTGGGTGAAGGCGCGGATGTCTTTGGGGAGGCAGCCGCCGCCGAAGCCGAGGCCGGGGGTGAGGAAGCGGCCGCCGATGCGGGTGTCGTAGGAGAGGGCGGTGGCGAGGTGGTTGACGTCGGCGCCGGTGGCTTCGCAGATTTCGGCCATGGCGTTGATGTAGGAGATTTTGGTGGCGAGGAAGGAGTTGGCGGCGGCTTTGACCAGTTCGGCGGTGGCGGGGTCCGTGACCACCATGGGGGTGCCGGCGGCGATGACGGGCGCGTAGCAGGCCTCGAGCCGTTCCCGGGCCCACTCGGACGCAACACCGAACACGAGCCGGTCCGGGTGGAGGGTGTCGTCGACGGCGTGTCCTTCGCGGAGGAATTCGGGGTTCCAGGCGAGTTCGGCCCGGCCGCCGGCGGGCGAGCCCGACCGGAGGAACTGGGCCAGCCGCTCCGCCTTGCCGACGGGCACGGTGGATTTGCCTGTGACGAGGCAGTCCCGGTCCAGGTGCGGTGCCAGCCGGGCAAGGGCGGCGTCGAGGTAGCGGAGGTCGGCGGCCGGTGAGTCGGGCATTTGCGGCGTGCCGACGCAGAGGAAGTGGATGTCGGCGCCGTGTGTGGCGGAGAAGTCGGTGGTGAAGCTGAGCCTGCCGCACTCCAACATGCGGCGGAGCAGTTCCTGCAGTCCCGGTTCGTAGAACGGCAGTGTCCCACTGGCGAGGGAGTTGATCTTGTTCGCGTCGACATCGATTCCCACCACTTGGTGGCCCAGCAGTGCCATGCAGACGGCGTGGGTGGCGCCAAGGTACCCGGTGCCGATGACGGAAAGGGAAAGGCCGGCGGCCGCTAATCCGGCCGAGGGCCCGGACGGGTCAGTGGGGCCAGGGACGTCGGACGGGGTGGTCGTGGCCGTGGTCGGCAAGTTGTTCATGTCAGGCTCCTATCGGGGTTCGTACGGGGAGGGCCGGGCCCTGGGCGGGGAGGTCACCAGCGACGAGGTAGCTGGCGGCGTCGGCTCCCCATGGCGGCCGGAAGGAATAGAGGCAGGCCAGCCGGAGCCGGGTGGACGCGGCGTAGGCGGAGAAGCGGCGCGGGCTGACGTGCAGGCGTTCGGCGGTAGATACGACCGCTGCGTGGGCGATGGCGTACCGGCGGGTGGTGAGCACGTTTTGCCGCCACCTCAGTTCCAGGTGCACGTCGAGGTTGGCCAGGTCCAGGGCAGCCTCGGCCCGGCAGGACTCATCAAAATCCAACAGCCCGGGAGCTGTGGCGTTGCCGGTGCCCAGTCTTTCGGTGCCGAGCATCTGCTTGTCGTGCAGATCGCCGTGGGCCCAACCCATACGGTCTGGGGGTGTGCCGAGCAGGGTCTCGGTGACCACGCGGACACGGGAGAGGAGCGCGGCGCGGGCGGGAGCGGCGGCGGCGATGCCCTCGCTGTGCCGGAGCCAGTGATCCACCCAGCGCTGCAGGGTCGCGGCCTCCTTACCGGCATCGCGGAGCGGAAGCTGCTCCAGGCTGTCCTGGAATGCGGAACTGCCGGCGGCGGTCACGGTTCCTACCCAGGCGCTGGACCATTCCGCCCACAGAGCGGCGTAGGAAGCATCGGTGCTTCCTGCTTGGCTGTGGCCGAGCTCGTGGAAGGACCGGCCCGCCAGGTGGCTGAATACCAGGACGTCGGGCTTTGCGCTGACCAGCCGGGGCGTGTGGAAGCCGCCTTCGGTAAGGGCAGCGGCCGTGATGCTGTGGCTGGCCGCGGCTGCCAGTGCACGGCCGGGGCGGAAGACCTTGATGTAGGCCTCGGGGGCACGGAGAACGGCTCGTTTATGGGCGCGGTGCACCACCATCTCACCCTTCGTCGCCTCGGCGGCGAGTGCGGGGAGGCGGGGGTCGTCCGCCCTGATGGCCTTGAACGTTCCGCCACTGAAGTGGCCGGCCAGGACGCCGGGCCGGTCCGGGGAGCGGACTTCCACATCGTAGGAGCCCGGCGATGTTCCGGGCCAGGCCCGCCGGACTGTCCAGTCGGTGCCGGCGGCGTCGGTTACGCGGCGGGGGACAGGGGGATGCCAGGTCATGCGGTCAGCTCCTTGGCCCGGTCCAGGTGCCAGAAGATGTCGGCGGCCCACTCCGGGGCACGGTCGCGGAAGGGGTCAACGCTGCTGGTGAAGAGCCGGTAGGCTGCCCAGGCATCCACGGCGGTTTGCGAGAACCGTCCCCCGGCGTCGAGGTAGCCCTCGGCGAGGAGGGCCGTCTTGGGTCCACCGGCAGGGGCGCCCCCGGCGGCAGCCCCGCCGCCGTCACGAGCCCCGCCGCCGGGGGAACCGCCCGGAGCAGCTCCGCCCGCAGCGGGAATCAACGCCTCTTCGGCGGCGGCGAATGACCCCAGGTCGGCCTCCGCTGTTCCGGTGCCCGCCCGGTCGAAGTCGATGAGCCGCACCTCTGAATTCCCCACCAGAACCTGGTCGGGGGAGAAGTCCCCGTGGACCAGGACCGGTGCTGTCCGGGGCCGTTCAAGCAGCAGGGCCGAGAGCCGGGTTTGCAGGTCTCTGGCCAGTGGTTCATGTTCCGGCAGCAGAGCGGAAACCATGCTGCGCGTGGCCTTCAGTTGCGCCTCGAGGTCTTCGCGCCAGTTGCCTGTGGCGGGATGGGCGCCACCCCCGGCCACATCCGGGGAGACGGGCACGCGGTGGAGTGCGGCGAGGGCCGCGCCGGCGGTGTAGGCGGCGCGCGCGTCGGTGGTGTCGTCGCGCGCCGCGAGGTCACCGGCACCCCACGCGGTGCTGGCGCTGATGCCGTTGGCGAGGCATTCGGCGTCGGCGAGCTGAGGGAGGAGGGGGACGCCATGGTGGCGGAGACGGTTGAGGAACTGGGTTTGCTGTCCGGCGCCGGCGGGCTTGCCTGCCGCTTTAATCACGACGGCGGTGCTCGCCTTGTGGCTGAGAAGGACCAGCCGCCGTTCCGGCTTGTAGCGCAGCACGCTGCTGCCCGCCAGCAAGGCAGCGCCGGGCCGGCGGCGAAGGCCCAGCCGTTCGTCGCCGTTCCTGTTCAGCCACGTGAGGTTCTTGTGCAGGGCCCAGTCGTCCTCCACACCGCCCACTGCCACCAGGATGTCTGGGTGCCGGGGGTCCGGCCGGAGGATGCGCATGTCCCCGCCGTGGCTGCGGACGGTGCGTTCGCGTTCGAGGAGTTTGCCGCTGCCGGCGGGTGTGCGGGTCATGGCCCAGCCGTAGTCGAAGCTGCCGTTGCGGATCCTGCGGAATGCCACCAGCAGGGAGGTGCCCGGCTTGTAGCGGACGCGGGTGACGCGGACGGTTTCACCGAGGAGTTCGGAGAGGCGGCCGTTGTCCAGCAGCCAGGGCAGGCCGGGAAGCGCGGCGTCGCGGCGGGCGAGGGAGCGTTCGGCGTGCACCGCCCCGGGGACCAGGGTGATCATGGCACTTCCACCCTGATGGCTCCCGGCGCAGCCAGGGAGTCCGCAGGACCAACAGCAGCTGCCGCAACGCCGGCGCCGCCGAGCCGGTCACCAACGCTACCAAGATGGGCACCAAGTCCCTGCTCCTCGATCCAGCGGGCGAACCGGGAGTCCGGGTCCCGGAGGAGGTCTTCGGGGCGGCCGGTTTCGGTGATGCGGCCGTGGTCGAGCCAGATGATGCGGTCGCTGGTGCGGGCGGAGTGGGCGTCGTGGGTGATGGTGATGGAGGTCCGGTTCCGGGTGAGGGCGGCGAGGGCCTGCAGGACGGAGTTGCGGGCGACGGGGTCCAGCCCGGCGGTGGCTTCGTCGAGGATGACGATGGGCGCGCGCCGGAGGATGGCGCGGGCGATGGCGATTCGTTGCCGCTGGCCGCCGGAGAGGTCTTTGGCGGCTTCGCCGAGGACGGTGTCGTAGCCGTTGGGCAGGGCGCGGATGAATCCGTCGGCCTGGGCGAGGGTGGCTGCTTCCTCGATCTCGTGGTCTGTGGCGTCGAGCCGGCCGAAGCGGATGTTGTCCCGGACCGAGGAGCCGAAGAGCACGGAGTCCTGCAGCAGGATGGACACGTGCGAGCGGACGGAGGCGATGGTGAGGTCGCGCAGGTCTTCGCCGCCGATCCGGACGGTGCCGGTGCTGGGGTCGATCATGCGCAGGATGAGGCTGGCGAGGGTGGATTTGCCGGCGCCGGAGGGGCCGAGGATGGCGATGTGCTCGCCGGCGGGGATGGTGAGGCTGATCCCGTGCAGCACGGTCCCCTCGCCGTG
>NZ_JBNHFL010000012.1:0-127774 GCF_059090205.1 Arthrobacter sp. CMU6 | reverse complement strand
TGACCGACATGCTGGAGCACACCAGATCGAGAAAATCACCACGGGCACCGAGCGGAAACAACTTCGGCATCGCACGCTCCATCCATCAGAGCGTTGCTACGACCATATGACTTTGCCGCCCCCGAAGTCGCGACAACTGGACAAAAACTCCAAGGGGGAGGGGCGCTAGTCCAGTCCGCGGCGCTTGAGGAGCGGCTCGAGGGCGGCGTCGCGGCCGCGGAGGGAGCGGAAGGACTCGAGTGGGTCCCGGCTGTTGCCGCGGGAGAGGAGTTCGGCGCGGAAGCGGTCGCCGTTGGCCCGGCTGAGCCCGCCGTTCTCGGTGAACCAGTCCACGGTCTCCGCGTCCAGCACCTCGCTCCAGATGTACGAGTAGTACCCTGCAGAGTAGCCGTCGCCTGCGAAGATGTGCTGGAAGTAGCCCGTCCGGTACCGAGGCGGAATGAGCGGGTGTGCCACTCCCGCGGCAGCCAGTGCCTTCGCCTCGAACTCGAGGGCGTCCTCCGGAACGCCGTCGGCTTCCAGGACGTGCCAGGCCAGGTCAAGCAGCGCCGCACCGAGGTACTCCGTGGTGGCGAATCCCTCGCCCCACAGGCGGGACTCGTTGAGCCGGTCGACGACGTCCTGGGCCAGCGGCTCCCCGGTGGCATGGTGGCGGGCGTAGTTGGCCAGCACCTCCGGCCACATGATCCACATCTCGTTGACCTGGGACGGGTACTCCACGAAGTCCCGCGGCACCGACGTGCCGGAGAAACGGGGGTAGGTGACGTTGGAAAACAGCCCGTGCAGGGCATGGCCGAACTCGTGGAACGCGGTCCGCACCTCATCGAGCGTGAGCAGCGTGGGCTCACCCGCGGGCGGCTTGGAGATGTTCAGGTTGTTGATGACCACCGGCTTGGTGCCCAGGAGCGCCGACTGGTCCACCAGCGAATTCATCCACGCGCCGCCCCGCTTGGTTTCGCGGGTGTAGTAGTCGCCCAGGAACAGCCCCAATTCTGTGCCGTCCGCGTCCCGGACCTCCCAGATCCGGACGTCCTCGTGGTAACCGGCGAGGTCCTTGCGCTCATGGAACGTGATACCGAAGAGCGAGGTCGCAGCGAAAAACACGCCATCCGTCAGTACCCGGTCAAGCTCGAAGTACGGCCTGATGGCCTGCTCGTCCACGGTGTAGCGTTCCCGCCGCACCCTGGCGGAGTAGTAGGCCCAGTCCCAGGCCTCCAGCGGATGTCCGGCGCTCTCGGCCAGGGCCGCAGCCTCCGCGTCGGCGTTCCGGACGGCGGCGGGAGCCAGCCGGTTCAGCATGGTCCGCACAGCACCGAAGTCCGGGGCCGTCTGCCGGTCCACCACCAGTTCGGCGTAGTTGGCGAAGCCCAGCAGGGCGGCTTTCTCGGCGCGGAGCCGGACCATGGATTTCGCGAGGCCGAGGACGTCCAGGTCTCCGCCGGAGCTGCCGCGGGCAACAGACGCCTCGAAGAGCCGCCGGCGCACGTCCCTGTTGTCCAGTGACGCCAAGGCGGGTTGATTGCTTGGCTGGATGAGCGTGAGGAGGAACTTGCCGTCATGTCCGGCAACGCGGGCAGCTTCCGCGGCGCTGGCGATCTCGTCCGCGGGAAGGCCGGCGAGGTCATCGGCGCTGTCCAGCAACAGGGCGGCGGACTTCATCGCTTCCTTGACGCGCTGGCCGAATTCCGTGCCGAGCCGGGACAGCTCGGCGTTCAGGGAACGGAGCCGGTCCTGGCCGGCGTCGTCCAGTTGGATGCCTGACTGGCGGAACTCCTTGAGGTACTCCGCGACAAGCCTGGCCGATTCAGCGTCAAGGCCCCCTGTGTCCACGGCGCTGAACCGTTCGAATAGCGCCCGGTTGAGGTAGACGGCGTCCTGGTGCGCGGCGAAGCGGGGAGAAAGTTCGGTTTCCAGCTGCCTGATTGCCTCGGAGGCATCGGAGGACACCAGGGTGAAGAACGACGCGGCGGCGCGGTCCAGCAGGCGGCCGGACCTTTCCATGGCCCGCGCCGTGTTGTCGAACGTCGCCGGCTCGGGGTTGTCCACGATGGCCTGGATCTCGGCCAGGTGTTCAGCGAGTCCGGCGTCAATCGCCTCGGCATAGTGGGAGTCGTCGATATCGGCAAACGGCGGCAGACCGAAGGGCAGGGCGCTGGGGGACAGGAGGGGATTGGTCATGAAGCAACCCTTTCATGCAGCTGTGCGGTACACAATGTTTTGACGGGTCTCCACGGACCGGTTGCCCGCCGTCGGCCTGTCCCGGACTTAGGCTTTGGCCATGGGGAAAAACAATATACCGGGCTCTGCGATTCGGGCGGGCGCCGCCGCGCTGCTGATAGTGGCGCTGGCGTCCTGCGGCGTGCTCGCCGAACAGACCCCGCCACCATCCGGCAACCAGCCTCCCAGTCCAGCCGGCCAGACCTCGAGCCCGGCAGAGCAGCCAGGCCCCGGGAACACCGCCGTTCCAACGCCGACGGCGGACCCCACCCCGGGCGCCACAGCCACCCCCACTCCGGGTGCCGGCCCCGCGTGCAAGGCGGTCCGCTGCACGTCCGTCCTGGTCACCGGCGACATGCTGGTGCACGCCCAGCTCTGGCAACAGGCCCATGAGGACGCCGTGGCCGGCGGAGTCAAGGGACTCGACTTCGGTCCGCTGCTGGAAGGCCAGCGGCGCTACATTGAACAAAGCGACCTCGCCATTTGCCACCAGGAGACGCCCGTGGCCCTGCCCGGTGGCCCCTTCTCCGCCTATCCCTCCTTCAACGTCCCGCCCCAGATCGCCGCCGCCGCCAAGGCGGTCGGCTACCGCGCCTGCACCACGGCCAGCAACCACACCATCGACCAGGGCACCGAGGGCCTCGCCAGGACGCTGGATGTGCTGGATGCCGCCGGGCTGGAGCACACCGGCTCCTACCGGACACAGGCTGAGTCCCGGGGCATCCTCATCCTGCAGACGGACGCCGCCCGGATCGCCGTCATTGCCGGCACTTACGGGCTCAACGGGCAGGTCCCGGAACAGCCGTGGCAGGTGGACATGCTCGATGCTCCCGCGATGATCGCCAAAGCCAAGGAGGCCAGGGACCAGGGCGCGGACATTGTGCTGGCCGCCATGCACGCGGGGGACGAGTACTCCAGTGCCCCGAACGCCCAGCAGTTGGAGGTGGCGCACGCGCTGGCGGAGAGCGGGCAGTTCACCATGATCTACGGGCACCACACGCACTCAGTGCTTCCCGTGGAAAAGTACAAGGGAACCTGGATTGCCTATGGGCTGGGCAACGGGGTGACGGAACTGTCCCCGGCGTACATTGTAAACAACGAGGGCCTGCTGCTCCGGGCACAGTTCAGTCAGGACAGCGCCGGCAAGTGGACCGCCTCCGACGTCGCCTGGGCGCCGTCAGTCATTGTCAGCGCCCCATACCGCTGGTGTTCTGTGGCCGCAGACGCCCCGCAGGGCGTGTGCGCCAGTCCCGCGGCGGATGCCGAAACCCGGCTCCGGACCAAGCAGGTGGTGGAGTCCATGGGCGCGGCAGAGGCCGGCGCCCACGAGCTGCTGGTCACCAAGGAGCGGTGACACTCCAGGGGCGGTACAGCACCGGCAGCCCGTTCACTCCCTAGCGGGGCCGGCGGGCGGCGTGCTCGCGGGCCAGGACGGCGAAGCGGTCATCCGGTTCGCCGGGAGTGAAGGTACCGTACTTGCGTTCGACGGCGGTCCGGATCAGGAAGTCGGCGATGGCCGGGTTCTTGGGCAGCAGGGAACCGTGCAGGTAGCTGGCCACGATATTGCGGTAGCGGGCGCCCTCCTGCCCGTCCCTGCTGTTGTTGCCGGTGCCCTTCGCCACTGTCCCCAGAGGTTCGACGCCGGGGCCCAGGGTGGTCTGGCCGCTGTGGTTTTCGTATCCCAGGACCTCGCCGAATTCGGCGGTGGTGACCTTGACGTTGCCGATCAGCCGCTCATCCGTGCCGTGGGTCTCCACGTCCAGAACACTGATGCCGGGAATGACCGGGCCCGAGCGGGTCTTGAAGAACCGGCCGAACAGCTGGTACATGCCGCAGATCAGGAGCATGGGCGCACCGTCCTCGGCCATCCCCTTGAGGAGGCCGGCCCGTGACTGGAGGTCGTCCTGGATGACGAGCTGGCCGCTGTCCTGCCCGCCGCCGCCCAGGATGATGTCCACCCCCTCGGGGAACTCGTCGCCCACGTTGTACTCAAGCAGTTCCGGGGTGTACCCGTGCCACTTCAGGCGCTGCTGCAGCACCAGGGCGTTGCCCCAGTCGCCATAGATGTTCATCTCCCGCGGGTACAGCTGCAGGACCCGGATGGTGCCCTTTGATGCGGTAGTGCCGGCGCCGGAATCGGGGGTCAAGAGACCACCTCCACTGTGGTGATTTTGGACAGCTCACGGCGGATGGCGAGCATCGCTGTGTAGGTGCAGAAGACCCGCTTCGGCTGGCCCTTGCCCTTGCGGATGAAGTCGGCCAGGGCGTCCGGGATGTCAGTGCCCACCGCCCCGACCTGCACTTCGTCGTACTGCAGGCGCAGGGCCATGTCGTACGCGCGGGAGCCGGTGACCTGGTCCACTCCTTCCGCACGCAGCGAATCGAAATCAACGTCCCACAGCCAGGACATGTCGCGGCCGTCCGCGTAGTTGTCATTGATGGCGATCATGGTGGCGTAGCCGCCCGAGGGGAACGACTTGAGGCCCAGCCGGAAGCCGCTCGGGTTCTTGACCAGGACCAGGTCCAGCGGAAGCCCGTCCACCGTGAGGCTTTCGCCGCGCCCGAACGCCGGGGCCACCTCGGACAGGGCCCTCAGCAGGGTGCCGTGGTCCGCGGCGGCGGCGCCGCTGCCGCAGATGCTGCGGGCCAGGGCCAGCGCAGCCGCGGCGTTGAAGATGTTGTAGACGCCGCGGAGCTTCATCCCGGTGGTGACGGTAACGCCGTCGTACTCAAAATCGGCGTCATCGGCACCCACGCGGCGGAGGACGACGTCGGCCTGCGGCCGTTCCGGCACCGCAGGGACGGGGCTGCCCGGCCCGGCGCGGAGTTCATCGTCGCTGGGGAAGGTGCCCAGCAGCGAGTCGTCCAGGCCGAAGTAGAGGACCTCGGGACCATGCAGCGTATCTGCGATCCGGGCCACCCGCGGGTCCTCGCGGTTCAGCACCACGGTTCCCGTGGTCTTGGCGGCGATGTGCTGGAGGAGCTGGGCGGTCTTGTCGATCTCACCGAAACGGTCCAGCTGGTCGCGGAGGACGTTCAGCAGCAGGCTGTAGCGCGGCGGGACGCGGTTGACGAAGTGCACGGCGTGGGCCTCGTCCAGTTCCAGCACCGCGATGTCGGCGTCGAGCCGTCCGCGCCAGTCAACCTCGCCGAGCAGGGCAGCCGCCACGCCGCGGGTGAAGTTGCTCCCGGTGCGGTTGGTGAACACCTTCAGCCCCTGGCTTTCCAGCAGTTCCACCACCATTTTCGTGGTGGTGGTTTTGCCGTTGGTGCCGCTGACCACGGTGACGCCGTGGGGAAGGGTGGACAGGGTCCGCTGCATGAAGCCGGGGTCGATTTTCTCGACCACCAGGCCGGGTAGTGCAGAGCCTCCGCCCCTGAGCCGGGTAACCCGGCGAACGAACTTGCCGAGCGGAACGCTGAGGGAAAACATGCTCTGTAATATATCCCAGCAACGGCATGCAATGTGGCGGAGGGCCGATGGCGAAAGCGGCCGTCCGCTGTCGGGACACTATGCTGTTTAGATGACCAATTCCCTTTCCAGCGCCCTTCCGCGCCCTGCCGGGGTGCCCGAAAAGCCCGGCACCGGCCTGCGAATCGGCGTTCTGGCGCTGCAGGGCGACTTCCGCGAGCACCTCCGGGCGGTCGAGACAGCAGGGGCCGCCGGCGTAGGCGTCCGCCGCCCCGCAGAGCTCGACGGACTCGACGGACTCATCATCCCCGGCGGCGAGTCGACGGCCATCGACAAACTCGCCCGCGCCTTCGACCTCGCCGGCCCGCTGCGGCAGCGCATCGCCGACGGCCTCCCGGTGTACGGTTCCTGCGCGGGCATGATCCTGCTGGCGCACGACATCGCCGACCCCGCCGCCGACCTCGTCGGCAACCCCCAGCAGACGTTCGGCGGCCTGGATATCACGGTCCGCCGCAACGCCTTCGGCCGGCAGCGCGAGTCCTTCGAGACCGACCTCGACTTCAAGGGCCTGGGGTTCAGCGCCACCGAGCACGGCGTGGCGCCGGTTCACGCTGTGTTCATCCGCGGCCCCTGGGTGGAGCGCGTCGGGCCCGGCGTTGAAGTCCTGGCGCAGGTGGAGCCCGCCGACCAGGAACACGCCTCCCACGCCGCTGATCTGCAGGGGACAGCTAGAATTGTTGCAGTGCGTTCCGGCCAGCTGCTGGCCACCTCCTTCCATCCGGAAGTGACAGGGGAGAAGCGCGTGCATGAACTTTTTATTCGCATGATCAGAGGAGAAGCGTAAAGCATGTCAGGCCACTCCAAATGGGCAACGACCAAGCACAAGAAGGCCATCATTGATAGCCGCCGGGCAAAGTCGTTCGCCAAACTGATCAAGAACATCGAAGTCGCTGCCCGGATGGGTGGCCCGGACCTCGCCGGCAACCCCGGACTCGAACTCGCCGTCACCAAGGCCAAGAAGACCTCGGTTCCGAACGACAACATCGACCGTGCCATCAAGCGCGGCGCCGGGCTCACCGGCGAGGTCGTGGACTACACGGAGATCATGTACGAATGCCGCGGCCCGCAGGGCTCCGCGCTGCTGATCGAGTGCCTTACCGACAACAAAAACCGCGCCGCATCCGAGGTGCGGCTGGCCATCTCCCGCAACGGCGGCACCATCGCTGACCCCGGCTCGGTGAGCTACCTCTTCACCCGCAAGGGCGTTGTCACCCTGCCCAAGAACGACCTCACCGAGGACGACGTCCTCATGGCCGTGCTCGACGCCGGTGCCGAGGAAGTCAAGGACAACGGGGACACCTTCGAGATCCACTCGGACCCGAAGGACCTGCAGGCTGTGCGCGATGCGCTCAAGGAAGCCGGCATTGACTACGACACCGACGAGGCCGAGTTCGTGCCCTCCATGGAGGTGCCGCTGGACCTTGACGCCGCCAAGAAGTTCATGAAGCTCGTTGACGCCCTCGAGGACCTCGACGACGTCCAGAACGTCTACAGCAACGCCGACCTCAGCGACGAAGTTCAGGCAGCCCTGGAAGCCGAGTGATTTTCCGCGTGGCGGACCGGAGCGGTTGCACGTGACGTTGCGCGTACTGGGAATCGACCCCGGGCTGACCCGCTGCGGCATCGGCGTCGTGGACGTCGAAAAGAACCGGCGGGCCACCATGGTGGCCGTCGGCGTGGTGGGAACCTCACCGGAGGAAACGCTCGACCAGCGGCTGCTGGTGATCGCCCTCGCGATCGACGACTGGCTGGACCGTTACGAGCCGCACGTTCTCGCGGTGGAGCGGGTCTTCTCGCAGCTCAACGTCAGCACGGTGATGGGCGTGGCCCAGGCCTCCGGCGTCGTCATCGCCGCGGCGGCCCGGCGCGGCATTCCCGTGGCTTTGCACACGCCGTCCGAGGTCAAGGCGGCGGTCACGGGCAGCGGATCCTCGAACAAGGAGGCCGTCACCAAGCTGGTCACCAAGATTCTCCGGCTCGATGCCCCGCCGCGCCCCGCGGACGCGGCGGACGCCCTGGCCCTCGCCATCACACACGCGTGGCGGGCGGGCAGCGGCGCCAGCGTCGCCACTACCGGTCCCGGCAGCCAGTCACTGACCCCCGCCCAGCGCGCCTGGGCGGCGGCAGAGGCGAAGGCGCGCCGTGCACGCTGATTGTCGCCGCTCCTTGCTAGGGTATTCGTAGATATGTTCGGATAGTCGGTTTATGCCGGCGCAAGTTCAGGAGCCCCGGCCTTGATTAGTTTTCTCCGCGGAACCGTGGCGCACGTCGGGCTGTCCACCGCCGTCATTGACCTCAACGGCGCCGGCATGAGCGTGTACGCGACGCCCCAGACGCTCAGCAAGCTTCGGACCGGCGAGGAGGGGAAACTTTTCACCTCCCTGATCGTCCGGGAGGATTCCCTCACCTTGTTCGGCTTCGCGAGCGACGACGAGCGGGAAGTTTTCGACGTTCTGCTCAGTGTCAGCGGTGTGGGCCCGCGGCTCGCCCTCGCCGTCCTGGCTGTGCATGACCCCGAAGCCATCCGGGTGGCGGCGCACACCGGGGACAGTAAGACGTTCACCAAGGTACCGGGCATCGGCCCCAAGGTTGCCGGGCGCATCGTCCTGGAACTCGCCGGGAAACTCGTTCCGCATGGCACCGCGACGCCCGCGGGAGCGCCGGCCGCGTCCTCTGAAGGTGTCTGGAAGCCGCAGGTCGTGGCCGCCATGACCAGCCTGGGCTGGTCGGAGAAGGACGCTGCGGGCAGCATCGACAAGGCCCTGGCAGATGCGCCGGAGCTCGCCGGCGAAGGCAACGTTGCCGAGATCCTGCGCGCCACACTACGCTGGCTCGGCCAGGACGGAGCCCGGGCGGGCAACAGGGTAGGCAGCCGTGGCTGAACCGTCCCTGGTCGCCGGGGGAGAAGAGCCGGAGGAGCGGGCCATCGAGGCCGCGCTCCGGCCCAAGAACCTCGACGACTTCGTGGGCCAGCACAGGGTCCGCAGGCAGCTCTCCCTCGTGTTGAAGGCATCCCGGATGCGCGGGCGCAGCGCGGACCACGTCCTTTTTTCCGGGCCTCCCGGCCTCGGCAAGACCACCCTCGCCATGATCGTCGCGTCCGAGATGAACGCGCCGCTGCGGATCAGCAGCGGCCCGGCCATCCAGCACGCCGGCGACCTCGCCGCCATCCTTTCCTCGCTGTCCGAGGGTGAAGTCCTCTTCCTGGACGAAATCCACCGGATGTCCCGGCCGGCCGAGGAAATGCTCTACATGGCCATGGAGGACTTCCGCGTGGACATCGTGGTGGGCAAGGGCGCCGGCGCCACGGCCATTCCGCTGGAGCTGCCGCCTTTCACGCTGGTGGGTGCCACCACGCGTGCCGGACTCCTGCCGGGTCCGCTCCGGGACCGGTTCGGGTTCACTGGCCACCTGGAGTTTTATTCAGTGGAGGAACTGGAGCTGGTGCTGCGCAGGTCCGCCGGCCTGCTGGACCTGAAGGTGAACTCGGCCGGATTCACTGAGATCGCCGGCCGGTCCCGCGGCACCCCCCGCATCGCCAACCGGCTGCTGCGGCGGGTCCGGGACTGGGCGCTGGTCCACGGGATCGAACAGATCGATGCCCGTTCCGCCTCCGCCGCGCTGGACATGTACGAGGTGGACAAGCGCGGGCTGGACCGGCTGGACCGATCCGTGCTGGAGGCGCTAATTACCAAGTTCGGTGGCGGCCCGGTGGGCCTGTCCACACTGGCCATCGCCGTCGGTGAGGAGCCGGAGACCGTGGAGACGGTCGCCGAGCCATACCTGGTCCGGGAGGGGCTGCTGGGCAGGACGCCGAGGGGCCGGATCGCCATGGCACCGGCCTGGACCCACCTGGGGCTGGCAGTGCCGGCAGGGGTCTTTGGCCAGGAAACGCTGGACCTTTTCGGGGCCGGGCCGGGCGACGAGGAATCGTCATCTGAATGGGTTTCCAGCACCCAATAGCAGCGCCCTCCCAGCTTTTCCCTCTAGACTGGAAAGACGCTCGGCACGTCCGGGCTTTGTTTCCGTGTCCCGCTACGGCGGGCCGCCCGCGGCCGGTCTCCCGCGTCTGGGCGCGCAGCGCGGTGCAAAGCGGACGTCGCTGTCAACCAGCTACGCAAGTACAGAACGGAACTTCACTTGTTCGGACATATTAGTGCCCAGGCCCAGCCGCAGGCCGGCGGCGGCATCGACATCATGACCATCCTGCTGTTCGTCATGCTCGGCGTTTTCATCTTCATGATGTTCCGCCGCAACAAAAAGACCCAGCAGCAGCAGGCAAAGCTGCAGTCGCAGTTTGCTCCCGGCATCGAGGTCATGACCAGCTTCGGACTGTTCGGCCGCATCGTGTCGATTGACGAAGCGGAGAACAAAGTCGTCCTGGAGCTGTCGCCCGGCAACCTGGCCACCGTCCACCGCCAGGCAGTGAACAAGATTGTGGAACCCGCCGCCGAAACCCAGGCCGTTCCCGACGACGCGTCAGCACTGACGGCCGACGGCCCGCTGGCCCCTGAAGCCAAGGCGGGCACGGCCGACGAGACCCCGGACGAGACCCTCAAGCGCCTCAATGACGAGGGCAAGAAGGACATCTAGTCCGCCGCTTCCGCGCAGCACAGCTGTCTACGGCCGCGGAGCCGCCGGGTGCGACAAGGCTCGCTCCGGCGGCCCTCCGCAATTAATAGAAAGATAGGCAATGGCACGAACTGGCCGCAATAAACCATCCCTTCGGGTGTTGGTCTGGCTTGGCGTAATCCTGGCTGCCATGACGGCCGTCCTTGCGGGCGGCACAATGGCCGGAGTTGCCAGCTGGAGCCCGAAGCTTGCCCTGGACCTGGAGGGCGGCACCCAGATGATCCTGGCACCCAAGGTTGAGGGTGGCTCGGACATCAACGAGGAGCAGCTCAACCAGGCGGTGGCCATCATCCGCCAGCGCGTGGACGGCTCCGGTGTCGCTGAGGCTGAGATCAGCACGCAGTCCGGCCGCAACGTGGTGGTGAGCCTTCCCGGCACCCCGTCCACGGAGACCCGCGCCCTCATCCAGGCCTCCGCGGACATGAACTTCCGACCGGTCCTCGTCACGGGCCCGGGGGCAGCGGTTCCCGCCGCGGAACAGACGCCTGCTGCCCAGCTGCCGAAGCCGACGGCCAAGCCGACGAACGCCAGCGATTCGAACTGGATCACCGCGGACGTCCAGAAGCAGTTCGAGGCCCTGGACTGTGACAACCCGGCCCAGGACAAGCAGGAACGTTCCGACCCCGCCAAGCCGCTGGTCACCTGCGAGCCTGCCACGGACCAGACACCCGCCATCAAGTACATCCTGGGGCCGGTCGAGGTCAAGGGTGTTGAGATCCAGGGCTCGACGTTCCAGCTCCAGCAGGGCGCCCAGGGTGCCGTCACCAACGAATGGGCTGTGAACATCCAGTTCAACGCCGAGGGAACGGCCAAGTTCAAGACGGTCACCGAACGCCTCAACCAGTTCTACGTTGCCGCCGGCGGTGAGACCGGCAGCGACCCCAAGTCGCAGTTCGCCATCGTCCTGGATGACCAGGTCATCTCCGCACCGCGGTCCCAGGCCGTGATTACCGACGGCCGCCCGCAGATCACCGGCGGCTTCACGGAGCAGTCAGCCAAGGCGCTGTCCGACCAGCTCCGGTTCGGTGCCCTGCCCATCAGCTTCGACATCCAGAGCGAGCAGCAGATTTCCGCCACCCTCGGCGGTGAACAGCTCAGGATGGGCCTCCTCGCAGGCCTGATCGGCCTGCTGCTGGTGGTTGTCTACTCGCTGTTCCAGTACCGGGCGCTCGGCTTCGTCACCATTGCGTCGTTGGTGGTGGCGGGCGCGCTCACGTACCTGGCCATTGCGATCCTCGGCTGGACCGAGAATTACCGGCTGTCCCTCGCCGGTGTGGCGGGCATCATCGTGGCAATCGGCCAGACGGCGGACTCGTTCATCGTGTACTTCGAACGCATCCGTGATGAGCTTCGCGAAGGCCGCGGCCTGGTCTCGGCAGTGGAGAACGGCTGGAAGCGGGCCAAACGGACCGTTCTGGCATCCAAGGCGGTCAACCTCCTGGCTGCACTGGTGCTGTACTTCGTGGCCGTCGGCAACGTGCGGGGCTTTGCCTTCACGCTCGGCCTGACCGCCATCGCCGACCTCATCGTCGTCTTCATGTTCACCCACCCCACGCTGCAGCAGCTGGCCAGGACCCGGTTCTTCGGCGAAGGCCACAAGTTCTCCGGCCTCGACCCTGAGCGCCTCGGTGCGGTGCCGCTCTACCGCGGCGCCGGCAGGCTCCGCACTCCGGAGGACAAGCCGTCAGTGATGCGCGCCAAGAACACCGGTGCCGCGGCTGAGGCGGAGCGCCGGATGACCATCGCTGAACGCCGCCGCGCGGAGCAGCAGGAGCAGCTCGCCGGTACCTCCAAGGGCCCGGCCAAGGAGGGCAAGTAATGTCCAGTTTCGCGAAATTCGGTAACGACCTCTACACGGGCAAGCGGTCCTACGACTTCGTCGGGGCCAAGAAGATCTGGTTCGCCGTGGCCGCTGTGGCGGTGGCGCTGTCCATTCTGATCCCGGCGGCCAAGGGCGGCTTCAACCTCGGCATTGAGTTCCGTGGCGGTTCCGAGTTCACGGTGTCCAACGTCAAGACCACCGAAGCAGCCGTAGGCGAGAAGGCCGTCCACGACGTCGTTCCCGGCAGCGTGCCGCGCGTCGCCAACGTCGCCGGAACCACCATGCGGATCCAGACGGACAAGCTCTCCGATGACGAGACCCTCAAGATCAAGGAGGGCCTCACCAAGGCCTACGGCGTGACCGACAACGAGGTGACCTCCACCTTCGTCGGGCCCACCTGGGGAGCTGACGTCACCAAGCAGGCCCTGATCGGCCTGGTGGTCTTCGTTGCCCTCGCGACGGTCCTGATGGCCCTGTACTTCCGGACCTGGAAGATGTCCCTCTCGGCCATCGTGGGCATGCTCGTCACGATGTTTATTACAGCCGGTGTCTACGCCCTGAGCGACTTCGAGGTCACGCCCTCGGCGATCATCGGCTTCCTGACGGTCCTCAGTTACTCGCTGTACGATACCGTGGTGGTGTTCGACAAGATCCGTGAAAACACTGCCGACATCGACTCCTCCACGCGCCGGACCTTCGGCGAGGAAGTCAACCTCGCGGTCAACCAGACCCTGGTCCGTTCCATCAACACCATGATGGTGGCCATCCTTCCGGTCGGGGCGATCCTGTTCATCGGGGCCGGGCTGCTGGGTGCGGGAACCCTGCGCGACCTTTCGCTGGCCCTGTTCGTCGGGATCCTGATCGGCACGGCCGCGACGATCTTCATCGCGGCCCCTATGTACGCCTGGCTGCGCCAAAGCGAGGCGCCGCTGGTCAAGCAGGCGCAGCGTGTCAAGCAGCGCCGCGCCGACGCTGCTGCCAAGGCTGCGGCGGGTGAGGCCGCGAAAGCCTAGAGCCCCGTCTTAGACCGGATGCCGTCACCGCGACGGCGTCCGGTCTTTGCGTTAAGCGACTGTCAGCGTCGCGGCGTGCTGTCCGGGTGCCGGTCTGCGTACCTGGCTGCGCCGTTGGTGACGGACGCGGTTATCGGTCAGGCCCGGAGCGGGAATAGACTGGGATAATTAAACGGGTCGTGAGGGGTACTTCATTGGAAGAGGGTTCGACGTCGGCGCCAACGGCAGCCGGAGGCAACGGTCCGGGCCAGGGACAGCAGACTGGCCTGGTGGCTGCCGGACGCCCGGCGCCCGGCGTGCCTGTGGACAACTCCGGCGTCCGGCCCACATTCCCGGGCCGGCGTGAGCGGACGAGGTCCCGCCTGGCACGCCTGACGGGCCGCAGCACCGCAACGTACTCGCCCATCCTGGAACCGCTGCTGCGTACCGTGCGGGCGAACAACCCCAAGGAAGACTTCGACCTCATCCAGCGCGCCTTCGTGGTCGCGGAGCAAAGCCACCGTGGGCAAAAGCGCAAGAGCGGTGATCCCTACATCACCCACCCTGTCGCCGTCGCGACCATCCTCGCCGAGCTGGGGCTCAGCGGCACCACTCTGGCCGCCGCCCTCCTCCACGACACCGTGGAGGATACGCCCTACACCCTTGAGGACCTCCGGGCGGACTTCGGGCCCGAAGTGGCCATGCTGGTTGACGGCGTCACCAAGCTGGACAAGGTCAGCTTCGGTGAGGCAGCCCAGTCCGAGACCGTCCGCAAGATGGTCGTGGCCATGGCCAAGGACATCCGTGTCCTCATGATCAAACTTGCGGACAGGCTGCACAACGCGCGCACATGGCGGTTCGTCTCCGCCGAGTCCTCGGCCCGCAAAGCCCGGGAGACCCTGGAAATCTTCGCACCGCTGGCACACAGGCTCGGCATGAACACCATCAAGTGGGAGCTCGAGGACCTGTCCTTCGCGGCGCTTTATCCCAAGGTGTACGAGGAAATCGTCCGCATGGTGGGGGACCGTACGCCGGAGCGCGAAAAGAGCCTCAGCGTCATCCGGAACCAGATCGCCGACGATCTGCGCACGGCACGGATCAAGGCTACGATCACCGGCCGGCCTAAGCACTATTACTCGATCTACCAAAAAATGATCGTCCGGGACAAGGACTTCGACGACATCAATGATCTCATGGGCGTCCGGGTCCTGGTGGACTCGGTCCGCGACTGTTATGCCGCCCTGGGCACCCTGCATTCGCGCTGGAACCCGCTGCCTGGCCGGTTCAAGGACTACATCGCGATGCCGAAGTTCAACATGTACCAGTCCCTCCACACCACGGTCATCGGCCCCGGCGGCAAGCCGGTCGAAATCCAGATCCGCACGCACGAGATGCACCGCCGCGCCGAGTACGGTGTGGCCGCGCACTGGAAGTACAAGGACCAGCCGAACCGGACCGCCACCGGACCAGGCAGCCCGCGCGACGGCGACATGGGCTGGCTCCGCTCCTTGGTGGACTGGCAGCAGGAAACGTCCGATCCCGGCGAGTTCCTCGACTCGCTCCGGTTCGAGATCAATGCCCGCGAAGTGTTCGTGTTCACGCCCAAGGGCGAAGTCATGGCGCTGCCGGCCGGCTCCACCCCGGTGGACTTCGCGTATGCCGTGCACACCGAGGTGGGCCACCGCACCATCGGGGCCCGGGTCAACGGCAAGCTCGTGCCGCTCAACAGCGAACTCAACCACGGCGACTGGGTGGAGATCTTCACTTCGAAGGCCGAGGGGGCCGGCCCCAGCCAGGACTGGCAGCACTTCGTCAAGAGCGCCCGGGCACGCAACAAGATCCGGCAGTGGTTCAGCAAGGAACGCCGCGAGGAGGCGATCGACCGCGGCAAGGAGCTGCTGACCCGTGCCATGCGGAAGCAGAACCTTCCGCTGCAGCGCCTGATGACGCACGACGCGCTGGCCGCCGTGGCCGAGGACTTCAAGTACGTCGACATTTCCGGGCTGTACGCCGGAGTGGGTGACGGCCACACCTCCGCGCAGTCCGTCATGGAAAAGCTCGTGGAGAGCCTTGGCGGCAACGAAACGCCCGACGACGACCTCACCGAAGTCAGCATCCCCACCCAGGTCAGCAAGGCCCGGTTCTCGGATTCCGGCGTGGTGGTCCGCGGCGTGGGCGACGTCTGGGTGAAGCTGGCCCGCTGTTGCACCCCTGTGCCGCCGGACCCGATCCTCGGCTTCGTCACGCGCGGCTCGGGCGTGTCGGTGCACCGGACCGACTGCACCAACGTGGCGGGCCTGAAGGACCAGCCGGACCGGATCGTCGACGTTGACTGGGCGCCGACGCAGTCAAGCGTCTTCCTGGTGGAGATCCAGGTGGAGGCGCTGGACCGGAAGTCCCTCTTGTCCGACGTGACGCGCGTGCTCTCCGAGAATCACGTGAACATCCTGGCGGCCAGCGTCCACACGTCCACGGACCGCGTGGCCATCTCAAAGTTTGCCTTCGAGATGGGTGACCCCAAGTACCTCAGCCACGTGCTCAGTGCTGTACGGCGGATCGACGGGGTGTTCGACGTCTACCGGACCACGGGCAACCGCCGGAGAAGCTAACAGCGAGAGCTTCTCCAGGGCTGCGTTCTTGTGCGGCAGCCGGGGCATCGCCTCGACGGCCAGCATCAGGAGCCGGAGCCTGACATCGAGTTCGGGCTTGGCCAGGAGCAGCCTCAGGGCCGGAACTGCCCGCTCGGTCTCCACATGCAAGGCGATGTCCAGTGCCGTCCGGGGCGGACTGGACACCATGAGGCCGCCCAGGCTGACGACGTCAAACGGCCCGAGCCGGACCTCGTGGAGCGTGCAGCCGCGGGTGGAGCGAAGGCTGGAGATGCGGCGCTTGGCATCCACCAGGAGGGCCAGCCGGTCCGGCTCGCGGGCGCAGCCATAGATCCAGGCGGCAGTCATCCGTCCTGCCACCACGCGCCGCCGTACCTGGGCCGGCACTCCGTGGGCCGCCGCGCGTGCCCGCAGTTGCGGGGACGCTGCCGTCCCGGGAACGGTGTAGCCGTGCTGATAAAGCTGCGTGAGCACGCCGTCGGCCGCCATGGACTGGAGCTCAGGCCAGGTGAAGGGAAGCCCCGGCGAATAGAGCTCCTGTAGCTGGGCGGGGGAGTCCGCGGGCAGGGAATCGCATCTGGCCAAGGAGACATGGGCTTGGGTTACATGTGTCTGCGAACCAGATGCCTGTGAAGCTGGTCCCTGTGTAACAGGGGGCTGGGAGAACGGTGCCATTCCGTCATCCTGCCGGAAGCGGACTTAACGGGTAAGGCCCCGCCCCGGCTATGTGGATAACCGGGACGGGGCCTGTGCGGATGCTCCCTAGGAGAGCTCGCTCGCCGACCGCTGGATCTGGTCCAGCCATGCCTGGCGGGCTTCCAGGGCTTCCCGTGCAGCCTTGATCTTGCGCTGGTCGCCTGCCTTCTCCGCCTCGGCCAGGTCATCCTTCAGGCCGGCGATGGCGGATTCGAGCTGGCTCAAGGCACTGTTGGTGCGGGCCTTGGTCTCCGGGTTGGAGCGCTGCCACTTCTCGTCCTCGGCCTGGCGGACTGCATCCTCGATCCGGCGCAGCCCGGCCTCGATCCTGCCCATGTCCGCACGCGGAACCTTGCCGGCCTCTTCCCAGCGGTCGTGGATGGACTGCAGGGCCTTCTTGGCGGCGGCGATGTCCTTGACCGGAACGATGGACGACGCCTCCTCGAGGAGAGCCTCCTTGACCTTCAGGTTGGCGGCGTATTCCTGGTCGATCTCGTCGTTGGCGGCCTGGCGCGAGCTGAAGAAGACATCCTGCGCGGCGCGGAACCGGGCCCACAGTGCGTCGTCATCCTTGCGGCTGGCACGCGGTGATGCCTTCCACTCGTCCATCAGGCGGCGGTATTCGCCGGCAGCGAAGCCCCAGTCGGTGGACGTCGACAAAGCCTCGGCCTCCGCAATCAGCTTCTCCTTGGCAGCCTTCGCCGCCGAGTTGTTGCTGTCCAGCTGGGAGAAGTAGGCGCGGCGGTGCCGGTCGAAGACCGTCCGGGCGGCACGGAAACGCTTCCACAGGGCGTCCTCGTTGCTGCGTCCCAAGCGGACCCCGCTCTTCTGCGCGGCCTTCCAGCTTTCAAACAGCTCGTTCATGCGCGCGCTGGACGTCTTCCACTGAACCTGGGCCGGATCGGTGCCGGAGATCGCCTCGGCCTCGGCCACGATGGCCTCACGTGCGGCGAGCTCGGCGGCGCGGACGGCGTCGTGCTGTGCCTTTTCCGCCTTCTCCAGCTCCGTGATCTGGGTGGACAGGGTGTCCAGCCGGCCCTCCGCGGAACGGATGTCGCCCACCATGTTCCGTTCACCGAGCTGCTCGCGCAGGTGCGTCACGGTCTTCTGCATGTCAGTGGTGGGGGCCTTCGAGGCCACGCGCTGTTCCAGCAGGACAATCTGGGCGACGATGTCGTCATACTTCCGGGCGAAGTAGGCCAGGGCCTCGTCGTTGCTGACGTCCGGGTACTGGCCGACGGGGTGTTCCTCGCCGTCAATGGTCAGGAACACGTGGCCATCGCCCTCAACGCGGCCCCAGCGGGCGGCTTCGGCAAGCGAGGTGGCCGGTGGTGCCTGCACCGGCGTTACGGTGGCAGCAGGGCCGGCCTTGGGCCGGGCAGCAAAGGCTGCCGGGGTCGGTGCGGGCCGGTGTGCCGGCGTCGGACGCGGTGACGGTGCGGGGCTGGGTGCCGGCGCTTCCTCCACAGCTTCCGGCTGCGGGCTTTCCTGCGTGGCTTCGGCCTGTGGCGCCTCGGGCTCAGCAGCGTCGGCCTGCGCCGCTTCGGGCTCAGCGGCCTCGGCCTGCGCCGCCTCTTCCGGCTGCGCCTGCGGGGCGTCGGCCTGCACCTCACCCTCAGGCTGCACCTGATCCACAGGCTCGGCAGCCTCCGCAGGCTCGGCCGCTTCCACGGTCTCGGGGGAAGCCTGGACCTCGGTCACTTCGGCTGCTGTTTCGTCGGATTTCTGACTGTCTGTCACCGCTAAAAGTCTTTCGCTTGGAGGAAGATACTCATCCATAAGTCGCCTGTGGCCGCTGGCGCGGCAGGGGTTCCTACTTCAGAGAAAACGAGTCTATCGTGACTGCTTCCGCAGGTGCGCCGTCCGTGTCACTTTCGCCCGTCTTAAGACCGGCAGCCGCAATCTTCGTCACGACATCCAGGCCCGAAGTCACCTTGCCCACGATGGTGTAGCCGCCGGCCGAGTCGGCCGGAATGACGGTGTCCTTGTAGACAATAAAGAACTGGGTCCCATTGCCGTAGGCGTTGTTGCCCGTACGGGCCACCGCAATGGTGCCGGCAGGATACTTGTTGTCCGCCGGCGTGTTCTCCAGCGGCCCCCAGGTGTAGTTGGGGTCGCCCTGGCCGTCGCCGGTCTTGGAGCCGCACTGCAGGACACCGAAGTTCTCGGCGGTGGTGAGGCGGTGGCAGCTGACGCCCTTGTAGTAGTTCTGGTCGGCAAGGGACTTGAACACGGCGGCTGCCTGCGGGGCCTTGGTGCCGTCCAGCTGCACGCCCAAGGTGCCCCGGTTGAGCTGCAGTGAGCCGGTGAATGTTTTGCCTGCCGCCGTCGCGGGCTTGGGGATGTTTGCCGCGTTGGTCTGCGAGGCAGTAGGAGTGGCGGAGGCGGACGGTGTGGCTGACGGAGAGGCAAGGCCTGCCTCGGCAGCAGCGAATTCCTCTTCGGTGGGGTTCCCGGCAAACACTGTCAGTTGAAGAACGACGGCGAGCACCACCGCCGCGGCCGCCGCACCTCCCGCCACCAGGTTGTCCCGCTTGCGGCGCTTCTCCTGGGCCCGGCGAAGCTCGCGTTTGGCTTCCATCTGCTGGATGCGCCTCTTGGCTTCGCGTGTTTCGCGTGGACTGGCCGCCACGGGTCCTCCTCATCGATCGGACTGCCCGGCCGGGCAAGCCCCTGAAGGCATCCCCGGCTGCAGATTGCACTGCGGCAGCCCCGTCACCGCCCGGGTTCCCCGCATTAGAGATGCAGGCGCCGAAAGCATAAACTGACTGCCGCACATAAGTTTATGCAGAACAGGCTGGACTCCCGCCGCTGCCGCAGCTGTTTGGTTCCAAATAGCGACGCGGAACATGGCGCAGCGGCTCCCGCCTTCGTTTACCTGAGGAGAAACTCCACCATGGCACGCACCGCCTCCCTGTCCGGATTCCCCGAGTGGCTTCCCGAGGAGCGGCTGGTGGAGCAGCATGTCCTGGACTCGCTGCGCCGCACGTTCGAGCTGCACGGTTTCGGCTCCATCGAGACCCGCGCCGTGGAAACGGTCGGCCAGCTGCTGCGCAAAGGCGAAATCGACAAAGAGGTCTACGGGCTGAGCCGGCTCCAGGACGACGAGGGAGAGGAAGCGAAGGGCAAACACGATCCGCACGCCCTGGCCCTGCACTTCGACCTCACCGTGCCGTTCGCCCGGTACGTCGTGGAAAACGCCGGCTACCTGGCCTTCCCCTTCCGCCGCTACCAGATCCAGAAGGTCTGGCGCGGGGAACGCCCGCAGGAAGGCCGCGCCCGCGAGTTCACCCAGGCGGACATCGATGTGGTGGGCGACGGCGAGCTACCCTTCCGCTACGACGTTGAGATCGCCCTCGTCATCGCCGAGGCGCTGGGCGCCCTCCCCATTCCGGAGTTCCGGCTGCGCATCAACAACAGGAAGCTCGCCGAGGGCTTCTACCGGGGCATCGGCCTACCCGATACCGCAGGAGTGCTGCGCAGCATCGACAAGCTGGAGAAAATTGGTCCGGAGAAGGTGGCGGAGCTCCTCAAGTCCGAGCTCGGCGCCACCGACGAGCAGGCACAGGCGGCGCTGAAGCTGGCCGGTATCAAGACCGAGGACACATCCTTCGTGGCGCAGGTCCGCTCGCTCGGCGTCAGCAACGACCTCCTGGAAGAGGGACTGAACGAACTCGAACAGGTGATCGAGGCCGCCGTGAAGCGGGTCCCGGGCAAGGTTGTTGCGGACCTCAGCATTGCCCGCGGCCTGGACTACTACACCGGCACGGTCGTGGAAACCGTCCTGGTTGGCCACGAGCAGCTCGGCTCGATCTGCTCCGGCGGCCGCTACGACGCCCTGGCGAGCAAGGGCAACCGGAAGTTCCCAGGCGTCGGGCTGTCCATCGGCGTGACCCGGCTCGTCTCGCGCATCCTCAGCCAGGACCTGGCCAAGGCTTCCCGTTCCGTACCCACGGCAGTGTTCGTGGCGCTCACATCGGACGAGAGCTGGGGCGAGGCGCAGGACGTGGCCACGGAGCTGCGTAGCCGCGGCATCGCCGCCGAGGTAGCCGCGAAGGCAGAGAAGTTCGGCAAGCAGATCAAGTTCGCGGACCGGCGCGGCATCCCCTTCGTCTGGTTCACGGACGAGGACGGCAAGCACCAGGTCAAGGACATCCGCTCCGGCGTGCAGGTGGACGCCGATCCGGCCACGTGGACGCCGTCGGACGAGGACATTCGCGTCCAGGTCATTCCGGCTCCCGTCTCCTGAGCTACGGTTTCCTGGGTTACCGTCTGCCGGGTAACCGCAGCCGGCGCTTCCGCAATGTAAGTACGGCGGCGCGCCCGGCGAGTCCGGCGGCCATGACGGCCGCCATGCCGAGCACAGAGGCCGCGGGCAGGGTAAATGCCAGGACCAGGCACCCGGCCAGCCCTGCGGCGTTGAGCCACCTGGGCGCGTGCCGGGGCCGGTCCCTGAGGGTGAACGCTGCGGCATTCGTTACCGCGTAATACAGCAGGACGCCGAAGCTGGAGAAGCCAACCACCGTGAGCACGTCGGTGGTCAGCAGCAGCAGAACGACGACGGCGGCCACCGCCAGTTCGGCCGTTACCGGCACCGTGTGGTGCCCGCCCACCCTGGCCAGGGGAGCGGGGAGGTCGCGTTCGCGGGCCATCGCCATGGCCGTGCGCCCCACCCCGGTGATCAGGGCAAGCAGAGCGCCGAGAGAGGCGGCGGCCGCACCTGCCTGGACTGCCGGCGCCCCGGCGGCCAGCCGGGACTGTTCCACAGCGTCGAGCAGCGGCGCCGTGGAGGAAGCAAGCACCTGCGGTGAAAGATGCGCCAGAAGCAGCGCCCCCAGCAGCAGGTAGATAACCAGGGCGCCTGCCAGGGCACCGAGGATGGCGCGCGGTATGACCCGCGCCGGGTCCTTCACCTCCTCGCCGAGCGTGGCGATGCGGGCGTACCCCGCAAAGGCGAAGAACACCAGGCCGGCGGCGGGCAGGATGCCCCAGACGCTGCCGGCCTGCCCGGAAACTGTCCCGCCGTCAGGAACGTGAGGTCCCAGAATGCTCGCGGCGGCCACGAAGGCCAGGGTGGCCAGGACCACGGCCAGCAAAATGCGCGTGAGGAAGGCCGTCCGGGTGATGCCCAGCAGGTTCACTCCCGTCAGCGCGGCCACCGCTGCGATGGCCACGGGGGTGGCGTAGCCCGGCGCAACGTACTGGCCGAAGGTCAGGGCCATGGCAGCGCAGGACGCCGATTTGCCGGTCACAAAACCCCACCCGGCAAGGAACCCGGGCCACTCGCCGAGCTGCTTGCGGCCGTAGACGTATGTGCCACCGCTTTGCGGATACATTGCGGCGAGCTGGGCCGAGGCGACGGCATTGCAGTAGGCCACGGCGCCGGCCAGCGCTATGGCCGCAAGGAGCAGCGGTCCGGCCAGGCGGGCGGCCGGCGCGAAGACGACAAAAACGCCGGCGCCGAGCATGGATCCGAGCCCGATCGCTGTTGCATCGGCCACACCGAGCCTACGTTGCAGCTGCTGGTGCTTGGTCATGGCAGGGCGGGAACCTTTCAAACGGGTAAACTCGGACGGGATCGTTTCCGCAACGATCGTATTTAAACTTCATTCTGTCTTCCTTCTGAAAGGAATGCTGTGCTGCGCACACATGACCTCGGATCCCTTCGCTCCGAGCACATTGGACAAACCGTAACCCTGGCAGGCTGGGTCGGCCGCCGTCGTGATCACGGTGGTGTCGCATTCGTCGATCTGCGTGACGCCTCGGGCGTGGCGCAGGTGGTGGTCCGTGAGGAAGAGGTCTTCCACGGGCTGCGCAACGAATATGTGCTGCAGGTGACCGGCACGGTGTCCAAGCGCCCGGAAGGCAACGAGAACCCTGCCCTGGCCACGGGCGAGGTGGAGGTCATGGCGGACAAGGTGGTCATCCTCAACACCGCCGACGCCCTCCCGTTCCAGATCGATGAGCACGTGGAAGTGGGGGAGGAAGCCCGGCTCAAGCACCGCTACCTGGACCTGCGCCGCCCCGGCCCCAGCCGCAACATCCGCCTCCGCTCCGAGGCCAACCGCGTGGCCCGCGAGCTGCTGCACGAGGAGGGCTTCGTCGAAATTGAGACGCCGACCCTGACGCGTTCGACGCCGGAAGGCGCCCGTGACTTCCTGGTCCCCGCCCGCTTGGCGCCGGGTTCCTGGTACGCGCTGCCGCAGTCCCCGCAGCTGTTCAAGCAGCTCCTGCAGGTGGGCGGCTTCGAGAAGTACTACCAGATTGCCCGCTGCTACCGTGACGAGGACTTCCGCGCCGACCGCCAGCCCGAATTCACCCAGCTCGACATCGAGGCCAGCTTCGTCGAGCAGGACGACATCATCCGGCTCGGCGAAAACATCGTCAAGGCTGTTTGGAAGCTGATCGACGTCGAAATCCCGACGCCGATCCAGCGCATCACCTACGCCGACGCCATGGCCCGGTTCGGGTCGGACAAGCCCGACCTCCGGTTCGGCCAGGAGCTGACCGAGCTGACCGAGTTCTTCAAGGACACCAACTTCGGCGTCTTCAAGGCTCCCTACGTCGGCGCTGTCGTCATGCCCGGCGGCGCCTCTCAGGCCCGCCGTGCCCTCGATGCCTGGCAGGAGTGGGCCAAGCAGCGCGGCGCCAAGGGCCTGGCCTACGTCCTCTACAAGGAAGACGGCGAGCTCGCAGGCCCCGTGGCCAAAAACCTCACCGAGACCGAACGCGCGGGCCTGGCCGACGCCGTGGGCGCCAAGCCGGGCGACTGCATCTTCTTCGCCGCCGGCGAGAAGACCCCGTCCCGTGCGCTGCTTGGTGCTGCCCGCGTTGAGATCGGGCACCGCACCGGCCTGATCGATCCCAGCGCGTGGGCCTTCTGCTGGGTGGTGGACGCCCCCATGTTCGAACCCGCCGCGGCCGCGGTGGCGTCGGGCGACGTGGCAGTCGGCGCCGGCCAGTGGACCGCCGTGCACCACGCCTTCACCTCACCGAAGCCGGAGTTCCTGGACAACTTTGAGCAGGACCCGGAGGCCGCGCTGTCCTACGCCTACGACATCGTGTGCAACGGCAACGAGATCGGCGGCGGATCCATCCGTATCCACGAACGCGAAGTTCAGGAGCGCGTCTTTGAGCTCATGGGCCTGGACAAGGCCGATGCCCAGACGAAGTTCGGGTTCCTGCTGGAGGGCTTCAAGTACGGCGCCCCGCCGCACGGCGGCATCGCCTTCGGCTGGGACCGCGTGGTGGCGCTGCTGGCAGGCGTGGACTCGATCCGCGACGTCATCGCCTTCCCGAAGTCCGGCGGCGGCCACGACCCGCTGACCGACGCCCCGGCCCCCATCACCGGCCAGCAGCGCAAGGAGGCCGGCGTTGACTTCAAGCCGGAAGCCAAGAAGCCGGAAGAGAAGAAGGCCGACTAAGCTGCGCGGCTGGCGTCAAGCGTCACGTAAAGGCGTGAGCTGACGCGAAGCATCACCAGGAGCAGGAGGCTCCCCGGATCTGCAGCGCAGATCACCGGGGAGCCTCCTGCCGTTGACGAAGGAGGGCCGCGGCCGTGACCGACATCGACATGCCCGACACCGACATGCCCGATGCCGCCTTGCCGGATGCTGCCTTGCCCGATGCCGGCCTCCCGGATCTGGAAGCGGCCATGGATGCAGCCTGGCCGGCACCGGATAGGGAGCAGTCCGGCGGCTGGGTTCTCCGCGCCGCCAACGGCGTGACCCAGCGTGCCAACTCCATCTGGCCGCGTTCGGAGCCCCAGGGGACGCGGGATGAACGGCTCGCGGCGCTGCGGGATGCCCGGGCCTGGTATAGGGGCCGCCGGCTGCCGGTGATCTTCCAGGTCTTCGACACTCCCGGCAGCTCCGCGCTGAACGCCGTCCTGGATGAGGAAGGCTTTATACGGCAATCCGAGACGCTGGTCATGGTGCGTGCAGCTGACGTTGCACCTGCGGCCGGCGGGGACGCTCCGGAACCTGGCGCCGGCGTCGAAGTGAGCGAACGTCCATCGGCGGAATGGCTGGACCTGTGGTGGTCCGTGGACGGCCGCGGCGGAGCCGCGGAACTGGAGGCCGCCCGTGCCATCCTCACCGGTTGCCCGGCACTTTACGCCCTGGTGAGGGACGACGACGGCGGGCCGGCCGCCGTCGGACGCCTCGCCGTTGTTCCGGGCGGGACAGCGGTTCCCGGTACGGGAGGTGTTCCCGGCGCGGTAGGCAGCTGGGGCGGGCTGTACTGCATGGCCACCCGGCCCGATGCCCGGCGCCGCGGGTACGCCACCCGGGTCCAGCAGGCCATGTTCAGCGCAGGTGCGGCGCGGGGACTGGCCGGTTACTGGCTGCTGGTGATGGCGTCGAACACCGCCGCCCGGGAGCTGTACTCCCTGGCAGGCTTCTGTGAAGTGTCCCGCTATTACTACCGGCAGGAGCGGCCCCGACGGTCGCTGACCGGCTGCTGAGCGGGGCTCCACTCCGCCGTTTCGACGGTTCCCTGCTCGCTCGACGCCGCGAAGCATCGAAGCGGCAGGGAACCGTCGAAACGGGCGGTAGCGGGGCTAGATCTCTTCGGTCCGATAATGCAGGCCCATCCACGGGGCGGTGACCAGCTCGCCGTCGTATGCGGATGCTGCGGGCTTCTCTGCGGATGCCGCAGGGCCAAGCGGCTGTTGCCGCCGGGTTGCCGGTAGCCGCGGGACCTGGAACGGCCAATGGCGCGGGTACCCGGTGCGGCGGCCGGTGTGTTGCCTCATGGTCTTTTCCTTCCGGTGCGGCGTCGGCTCAGCGGTCCTGGAGGGCGGACAGCTGCGCTTCGGCCTGCCGCCGGCGTGCGGTGCCCGCCAGGTATGGTCCGCCCAGTTCGCCGATGGGCGTGGCGGCGGTCTCCCGGGACCAGAATGCGGATCCTGCGGCGATGAGCATGCACACGGTGCCGAAGACGGCCACAGGCACCCAGCCCCAGGCCCCGGGGGCCAGCAGCATCCCGGCGATCATCGGACCAAAGCCGGCGAGAACCAGGCCGAACTGGTTGCCCAGCGCCATGCCTGAGTAGCGGACGGGCGCTGCGAACTGTTCGGCGAAGAACGCCGGCCAGACGCCGTTGAAACCCGAGTACAGCACCGTCATGTTCAGGAAGGCGGCAAGGAACACCAGCACGATGTTGCCCGAGGAGAGCGCCAGGAAGTACAGGAAGATCGTGACGGAGCAGCCGAACGCGGCGGTCAGCAGGAGAGGGCGGCGGCCAATCCGGTCGGACAGCCTGGCCGCCAGCGGCATGGCGAACATGGACAGGCCGATGGCCACGGCGTTGACGGTCAGGATGGATGCCCGGTCGAACCCGGCGTCGGACGTGGCATAGGCGAGTCCGAACACGGTGAAGATGGTCTGCATCACGGACATGATGGACATGCCAGCCACCCGCAGCACATCGGGGGCCTGGAAGCGGAGCACTTCCTTGATGGGCATCGGGGCCACCTGGCGGCGTTCCTGAGCCTCCTCGAAAACCGGTGTTTCATCCAGATGCGTGCGGACCCAGTAGGCGATGGCCAGGACCACGATGGAGAGCCAGAACGGGATGCGCCAGCCCCAGCCCATCATGGCTTCCCGGGGCAGGGACGTGACCGGGATGAAAACCAGGGTGGCCAGCACCATGCCGGAGGCGTACCCGGTCATCACGAAGCTGGTGAAGAACCCGCGCCTGCCTTCGGGTGAGTGTTCCAGCGTCAGGGTGGAGGCACCCGCCGACTCCGCGCCGGCGGAGAAGCCCTGCGCCAGCCGGCCCACCACCAGCAGGATGGGGGCCCACACGCCGAGCTGCTCGTAGGTTGGCAAGAAACCGATGCCGAGGGACGCCACGCCCATGATGCCGAGGGTCAAGAGCAGTATTTTTTTGCGGCCCAGCTTGTCGCCGAAGTGGCCCATTACCAGGCCGCCCACAGGCCGCGCGACGTACGCGACGCCGAATGTGGCGAAGGCGCCGATCAGACCCACGGCCGGGTCCGCGGACGGGAAGAACAGGTGCGGGAACACGAGGGCCGCGGCGGTGCCGTAGATGAAGAAGTCGTAGTACTCCAGCGTGCTCCCGAGGAAGGACGCCAAGGCGGCCTTCCGGGGCGTTTTCCGCGGAGCCTGCGTCGTTGCCTGCACTGGAACCTGCGGTGAGGGGGTGGTGGTCACGGGAATCTCCTTAAGACTGCGTTGTCTCAATGGGAGCCGGCGTGGTCTCCGGGAGGTGGAAATCCACCGCAAGGATCTGCCGGCTGTTGGGGAACGAGTACGCCTTCAGCGGTTCGTGGAGCGGATGCGTGTTGTAGACGGCGATGTCCTCGGCACGTTCAAAGTCGGCCACGATGGCGTAGTCGAAGGAGCGCTCCGTTTTGAGCACGTCCGGACCATGGCTGAGGCTGAGCATGCCGGGGATCTTTCCGGCCATGTTGTTGAGCCCGTCAATCCAGGCCTGCCGGTCAGCCGGCAGGAAATCGGGCTTGAACTGGAAGAGCACCGTGTGGCGGATCATCTCACGCACCCACCAGTTCCGTAGCCGGCTGGTCAGCCGTGCTGTCGCCGCGGGACGGGTACTCGGGGGACTGGCCGGCAAGGGCACGGCCGGCGAGATAGCCCATGGTCATGATGGGCCCAAGGGTGGCGCCGGCCCCGGGATAGCCTGCCGCGTAGGCGTTTTCGGTGGTGTTGCCGGCGGCGAACAGGCCCGGAAGGGGACGGTTGTCGACGTCGAGCACGCGGGCGGACCCGTCGGTGGCCACGCCGCCATTGGTGCCGAAGGCGCCGTTCACCACCTCCAGCGCGTAGAAGGGCCCCGACTCGAGCGGACCCAGCGAGGGATTCGGCCACGGGCAGTCGGCGTCGCCCCAGTATTTGTCGTAGGCGCTTTCGCCGCGGCCGAAGTCGGGGTCCTCGCCCTTGACCGCGAACTCGTTGAACCGGGCCACTGTGGCCTCCAGGTTTTCCGCCGGGACGTTGATCTTGGCGGCAAGTTCAGCCAGCGTGGGCGCCTCGATCAGGTAATCCGGCGTCGGCTGGCCTGCGCGGTGGGCCAGGATGCCGTAGCGCTCCAGGTAGCCGTGGTCCACGATCACGTGCGCCGGGGTGTTCAGCGCGCGGTTGGCGGCGGAGTCCCAGGACTGCAGGCTGCGGGCGAGGTCGTTGTAGTTCTGCGACTCGTTGGCGAAGCGGCGGCCGTGCCGGTTCACCATGATCGACCCCGGGCCCTGGCGTTCGAACCGCAGCAGGGTGCCGACCGCCTGCCCGTCGCGGGTGTCGCCGGTGACGGACATCGGCGCCCACCAGGCTTCGCGGGTGCCGCGGGTCTGGCCGCCGACGCGCTGCGACATCCGCAGCCCGTCGCCGGTGTTCGAGGGCGGCGAGCACATCGTGTAGAGCCGGGAAGCGAGCATAGAGTCGGCCAGGGCCCTGTCCCATTCGAAGCCGCCGGTCGCGAGCACCACGCCGTCGCGGGCATGGAACGCCTCGCCGGTTTCGAGTTCGACGCCGGTCACCCGCCCGCCGTCGGTGAGCAGGCGGTGACCGCGTGCCCCGGTGACGAGGGTGGCGTCGTCCCGGACCAGGCTGGCGAGCAGCATGGACACGAGGGCCTGCCCCTTCGCCACGAGCCCGCCGTCCTGGCGGGCGGCCAGTTCGTCCCACGGGAACTTGGTGAAGGCGCCCCACTCCTCGTATTCCTGCATGGTGAACGGGGCGCGGCCGTCACTGCGCACGTGTGCGCGGAGGCCGCCCAGGGCTTCGGCGCTGTTGAACAGCTCGGGCTCCACCGTGCGGCCGCCCGTCACTGCACCCGGGAGATCCTGCCGGTAGTCGGGGAAGTTGTCGAGGAAGATGAAGCGGACGCCGCACTCCGCCTCGACGAAGCGGAGCATCTGGTCGCCGTAGTCCAGCGCAGCGTCCAGCAGCTCCTCGCGGCCCCTGCCGCGGGCGACGGCCCGCACGTACTCCTTGGCCGCGGCCTTGGAATCAGTGATCCCGGCCTTCCGTGCGTGGTGGTTGTCCGCCACCCACAGCATGCCGCCGGACACGGCGGAGGTCCCGCCCAGGAGGTCGCTCTTTTCGAGGACGACGACGGACTTGCCGGCCCGGGCGGCGGTGGCCGCCGCGGTGAGTGCTCCCGCACCCGAACCGACGACGACGACGTCGTAGCTGTCGGCGGGCGTTCCGTTGACGAATTTCATGGGTTGCCTTTCAAAAGGAAGTTGGTGGGTGCTGTGCAGGTGGGTCCTGCTGAGTAACGTGGCGTCAGACGGCCGTATAGCCGCCGTCGATGACGAGCTCTGAACCAGTGGTGAAACGCGACTCGTCCGAGGCCAGGTAGAGCACGCCGTACGCGATCTCATCCGGTTCGCCCTGGCGGGGCAGCGGGTTGGAGCCAACCAGCTGCTTGTAGTAGGCCTCGGGACCGATGTCCGACTGCTCGGCAGAGCGGCGGCTCATCCTGGTGTTCATGGATCCGGGATGGATGGAGTTGACCCGGATGCCGTAGCCGCCATAGGCCGCGGCGTCCGACTTGCTCAGCAGCCGCACTGCCCCCTTGGTGGCGTGGTACAGCGGAACGTTCCGGCCACCGGTGAGGCCGTGGATGGAGGAGAAGTTGACGATGCTGCCGGTGCCCTTTTCGATCATGCCGGGGACCACGTGCTTGGTCATCAGCCAGACGCCTTTGACGTTGACGTTGAAAATCGTGTCGAAGTCGGCCGTCGAAGCGGTGTGGGACGCTCCTGCCGGGCCGATGATGCCGGCGGCGTTGACCAGGATGTCCGGCGTGCCCAGTTCGTCGCGGACCTGGCGGATGGCGTCGGCGACGCTGGCCTCGCTGGTGACGTCGACGTCGAACTCACTGATGTTTTCGTGGGCCGCGGCGGCGGGGGTGCCAGCAACGTCCAGGCTGGCCACCTTTGCGCCGTGTTCGGCCAGGAGGGCGGCGGTGGCGCTGCCCAGGTTTCCGCGGCCTCCGGTGACAATGGCCGTCTTTCCGGCCACCCGGTTCTGGATGGGATTCATGTGGTGCTCCTCGTGATCCTGCAGCCTCGTCGCTGCTTCCCAGCCAGCGTGGCAGGGGACCTGTGAGCGGAACCACATGATTACCAATGAACGGTAAAACCGGTCTTCAGTGGCTTTGCCGGAGCGTGCCCTTCAGCTCGCCCCGCCAGCCCAGGGCACGGGAGATCCCGCGCGCCGCGGCCATCAGGACGGGCACCCGGGCCGGCGCGTTCTCCTCGTTGCGCGGCACCACCACGCTGAGCGCCGCGCGGACTGTGTTGTCGGGGCCGAACACCGGCACGGCGATGCCGCTGGACTCCGGCACGATCACTCCGGGCATGGCGGCGAAGCCGCGTTGCCGGATCTCGGCCAAGTGGCGCCGGAGCGCGGCCGGCTCGGTCAGGGTGGTCTCGGTGAACTTCGTCAGTGGCCGTGCGAGGAAGGCGTCCTGGTACGCGGCGGGGGAGTGTGCCAGCAGGACCAGTCCCGAGGACGTGGCGTGGACCGGCAGCCTGCCGGCGATCTTGGTGATGTCCACGATGGTCTTGTCCGAGCCGAGCCGCTCGATGTACAGGACCTCGTCCGAATCGAGGATGCCCAGCGTGGTGGAGTGCTGCACCACGGCCTGGACGTCCTCCATGAACGGCAGGGCGGCCTCGCGCAGGCCCAGCATCTTGGAGCCCCGGGAAGCCAACTCCCACAACCGCGTGCCGATGTGGATGTCCCCGCCGGGCTCGCGTTCCAGCAGCCGCTCGAGCAGCAGGTCGTTCACCAGCCGGTAGGTGGTGGTCACCGGCAGGCCGGTGCGGCGCCCGAGCTCGGCAACGCTCATGGCGGGGTGCCGGTCATCGAACGCGCTCACGATCTTCACGAAGCGGCCGATGATCGACTCGCCGGACGCGGAGTTTGCCACTGTTCCTCCTGTGTCGATTCCCGCTCAATGGTAATCCTCCTCCCGGGCGGCCGTTCGCCCCGGTCTACTGGGGCTTTGGCAGTCAACGCCTGCCGCCGCAAAGGTGTGGCCGGCAGGAAGAACGGAGCAGGAACCATGACGGAAACCGCAAAGACGGCGGTCTGTGACGTCCTCGTCATCGGATCGGGCGTGGCCGGGATGGCCGCAGCATTGAAGGCCGCGTCGCAGGGATTGAGCGTGATCGTCGCGGAAAAGGAACAGTACTTCGGCGGAACCACCGCCATTTCCGCCGGATGGGCCTGGGTCCCCGGCAACAAGCACGGCCTTGCACAGGGCGATACCCGCGAAGACGCAGAGACCTACCTGAAGAACCTGGCGCCGGAGACGTTCAACGAAACGGGAGTTCGGAACTTCCTGGACACCGTGCCCGAGGCGATCTCCTTCTTCGAAAACGAAACCGACGTGAAGTTCACCTACCCCGAGAAGGCCCCGGACTACCAGATGGACCTGCCCGGAGCGAGGCTGTCCGGCCGGGCCATCCTGCCGCAGGACGTGGACGCACGCGTGCTCGGGGACAAGCGGCTCCTGATGCAGCCGTACCTGAGCTCCTACACAGTCTTCGGCTACATGCCGCAGGTAGGACCGGACATCAACGAGTTCTTCCACGTGAACCAGTCGGTCAGGTCCTTTATCTACGTCGCCCGGAAGCTGCTGCGCACCTGGGCCGACGCCGCCCGCTACAAGCGCCCGGTTCTGCGCTCCAACGGCAACGCCCTGATGACCCGCATGGTCAAGAGCGCCGATGACCTGGGCGTCCGGTTGTGGAAGTCCTCACCCGCGCTTTCCCTCACCAGGGACGACGCCGGGACCGTCACCGGTGCGGTCATCGGGGGAGAGCACGCCGTCACCGTCACGGCGCGGGCCGGCGTCATCCTCGCCGCCGGCGGATTCTCCGGGAACAGGGCGCTGCGGCAGCGGTATTTTCCACATGATGCCGGCGGCGACGACCACTTCACCCCCACCATCGGCCATGGCGGTGACGCCGCCACCCTGGCGATGGGCGCCGGCGGCTACATCGATGATTCCGTGTTCAGCGTTGGCTCCTGGGCGCCGGTGACCGTATTCAGGTACCTCAGCGGCGAACAGCGGCTCTTTCCGCATCTGCGGGCCATCGGGCTGCCCGGGCTGATCGCCGTCGACCGCCACGGCAGGCGCTTCGGCAACGAGGCCCTGAGCTACCACGACTTCGGCGGGGCCATGATCGAGCACAACAAGGACGAAGACAGGACCTTCGGCTACGTGATCGGCGACGCGAAAACGATGCATAAATACGGCGTCGGCTATGCCAAGCCGTGGCCGATGCCGCGCGGCTACTTCTACCGGACCGGGTACCTGGTCAAGGGGAACACCCTTGCTGAGCTGGCCGGCAAGCTACGCATCGATGCCGCGGGCCTTGAAGCCACCGTGGCCGAATTCAACCCGGCCGCGCAGCGCGGCGAGGATCCCGCATTTGGCCGCGGCTCCACGCAGTACAACCACTTCCGGGGCGACCTCGAACACAAACCGAACCCGAACCTCGCGCCGGTGGGCAAGGGTCCCTACTACGCGGCGAGGATCCAGATGGGCGATCTGGGCACCTTCGCCGGCCTCCGCGTCAACGAACACTCCGAAGTGGTCACAGCTGAAGGATCGGCGGTTCCGGGGCTCCTGGCCGTGGGCGCGGCAGCGGTAAGCGTCTTCGGCGGCGGTTACCCCGGCTACGGCTCCCACATCGGCCCGGCTTTGGTGTTCGGCTACCGTGCCGGACGGGACATCGCCAGGCTTGCCGGGGAGCGGAACGGGGTACGGAACGCGGAACGGCTGGCCGAAGTGGCGGGCCGCTAGGCGCCGGGCCGGAGACCGCCATGGCCAACTCTCCCTCGGGGGAATCGGTGATCAGCCGGGTGGTGCGGCTCTTGGGCGCCTTCGACCGGGACCTGCCGGCCATGACGCTCTCCGGCCTCGCGCGCCGCGCCGGGCTCCCGCTGACCACCGCGCACCGGCTCGTGGATGACCTGGTCCTCCACGGCCTGATCGAGCGGCTGCCGGACGGGAACCTGTGCTCCGGGATGCGGATGTGGGAGCTCGCCGCCCGGGGCTCCCGCGCGCTCAACCTCCGTGAGCTGGCGCTGCCGTTCATGGAGGATGTCCAGGCAGCTGTCCATCAGCACACCACCCTCGCCGTGCTGGACCACGGCACCGTGTTGTACGTGGAGCGCCTCTCCTCGCCGCACTCCAGCCTGGACGCAGCCCACATTGCACAGCGGATGCCCATCCACGCAGCCTCGTCCGGCCTGGTACTGCTGGCTTTCTCGCCGCCCGCTGTCCAGGCCGAGGTGCTCGCGAAGCCCCTCAAGGCTGTCACGCCCGAGACCATCACTGACCCAGCCCTTATCCGCAAGCACCTGGCCGAGATCAGGCAGCGCGGCTACGTGGCCTTGCCCGGCATTGGCGTCACCGAGTGGACGGGCATCGCCGTGCCCGTCTTCGGACCGGGCAACGCGGTAGCCGCGGCGCTCAACGCCATCGTGCCGCGGCAGGAGGCGGCTGTTCCGCTGATCGTCCCCGCCCTGCTGACCGCCGCGCACGGGATCTCCCGCGCGCTGAAATCCACCCGGACCGACGGCCGGCCCCGCTGAAATCCTGCCAGCTTCAAGGTCAGCCAGACTTTCACAACCGATGAACGGAAGACCTGTGGGGGCGGCCACGGCGCATCCCGCACTGTGGAGTGAGAGGCGGATCACATCGGGTCCCGCCGAAGCCAACCGGAAAGAAGGACGATGATGCCTTGCCCGCTGACAGCAACGCTTCCCCCGTATTCGCATGAACTGGACTGGCCCGAGGGCATGGCGCCCTTCAAAGTGGTGGACGACGGTACCCAGGGCGATCCCTACCGCCACTACCAGTGGATGCGCGAGAACGCGCCGGTGCTCCGCGCCCATTCACCCGTATCGGATGTCTGGTTCATCTCCCGGTACGACGACGTCCGCCGGGCCATGCGGGCACCGAAAGTCTTCTCCTCGCAGGTTGTGGACCCGGTTCCGCTGACCTTCCTGACCCTTTTCGACGCCCCCAACCACACCCGGCTCCGCCAGGTGGTGGCGCAGGCCTTCATCCCCAAGGCCATCGCCCGCTTTGAGGACCGGGTACGGGAGAACGCCGAAAAGTACCTGGCACCGATGCTCGCCGCCGGCGGCGGGGACGCAGTGGACGACTACGCAATCCCGCTCAGCATGTCCACCATCAGCGCGCTGCTCGACGTTCCGGCGGAGGACTTCGAGAAGATGAAGTTCTGGTCCGACGAAACCTTCAGCTACTTCGGCCGGCTGGCCCGCAATGCCCAGGGCACCGGCACCGACGAGCAGAGCACCCTCGAGTTCTTCGCGTACCTCAAGGACACCATGGAGCGCCTGTACCGCGAGGAGAGCGACTCCGTCGGCGGACACATCGCCCGCATGTGGAAGGAAGGCCTGCTCAGCGAGAAGGAGGCCAAGGAACTCTGCGCCTTTGTCTTCGTCGCGGGCCATGACACCACCACCATCCTGCTGGCCAACACGTTCCGGATCTTCAGCGAACAGCCGGACCTGCTGGAAAGGATCCGCCTGAATCCGGACGATGCCAACTTCTTCGTCGAGGAACTGGCCCGCTACCGCGGCACCGTCCAGCGGGCCAGCCGGATCACCACGGAGGAGGTGGAGGTTGCCGGTGTGACGATTCCCGCCGGCGCCATCGTCCGCCTGCTGCCCGCCGCAGCCAACCGGGACAGCAGCAAGTATCCCGACGGCGAGCGCTTCGACATTGACCGCAACACCGACGGCCACCTTGGCTTCGGGCACGGGGTCCACAGCTGCCTCGGGGCGCCCCTCGCCAGGCTTGAGGTCCTGGTCACGGTGAAGCTCCTGGCCGAAAAACTCGCATCGCTAACCCTGGATCCGGACAAGCCCATCGAATACGTCCGCGGCAACAACCTGACGAACTCGGGCCCGGAGCACCTCCACGTGCTGCTGGAGGAGACCAATGCGTAGCGGGACAGGCGCAGCAGCAGCGGTACTGACCCAGGACCCGGTATGGGATCCGGTTGTCATCGTCGGTTCGGGCCACTCCGGCGTCGCTGTCGCCGCAGGGCTCCGCACCCGCGGCTGGGAAGGCGGCATTCTGCTCATCGACGCGGAGAACGAACTGCCCTATGAGCGGCCACCGCTCTCCAAGGAACTCTTGAAGGACGGCGCCCCGGACGCCGCAGCCCTGCTCCGCAAGGAGAAGTTCTATGCGGACAAGGGCATCGACCTGCTCTCCGGGGCCACCGCCGAGTCCATCGACAGGGACGGCCGGACAGTGCTGTTGTCCGACGGGACGCAGCAGTCCTACCATCGGCTCGTCATCGCCACAGGCTCGCGGTCGCGGCCCCTCACGGTGCCGCCATGCCGGCGTCAGGTCCCTGCGGACCCGGGACGACGCGCTCCGTCTACGCCAGCGGCGACGTCACGCGCTTCACCAGTCCGATCGACGGCACCAGCCAGCGGCTCGAGTGCATCCAGAACGCGCTTGCCCAGGCGGACCGGGTGGCCGCCCATATCACCGGACAGGCGGCCCCAGAACCGGAAATCCCCTGGTTCTGGACCGTCCAGCACGGTGTCCGGCTGCAGACCGCCGGCGTCCGCCATCCGGACGACCAGGTAATCGTCCGCGGCGAACCCTCTGGCGGCAAATTCTCCGTGCTCTACCTCCGCGACGGCCGGCTCGCCGCCCTCGACACCGTGGCCAACCTGGCCGACTTCCGCACGGCCAAGCGGCTGATCGCGCAGGGAGCCCGCCTCGACCCGCTGCTGGCCGCGGACCCCGCCATCCCGCTCGCCGAAGCCATCTGCGGCAACTCCAACCACACCGCCGCTGGCCTTGCAACAGCCCGATCCTAAGGAAACCGACATGAGCAACACCACAAGCACCAACACCCTGACCGTCGTTGACCGCGAAGGCGCCACCCATGACGTGGAATGGGAGCCGGACCAGAGCATGATGGAGGCCCTCCGGGACAACGACCTGTCCGTGCTGGGATCATGCGGCGGAACCGCCTCCTGTGCCACCTGCCACGTTTTCCTGGAGCAGGAGGTCTTCGAGACCCTGGAGGAACGCAGCGAGGACGAACTCGAACTGCTCGTGGAGGCCGAGGGCTACCGGGAATGCGGCTCGCGGCTCTCCTGCCAGGTGGGCTTCAGCCGGGACCTCAACGGGGTCACCGTGACGCTGGCACCTGAGGAGTAGCCCCCGCCGTTTCGACGGTTCCCTGCCCGCTCGACGCCGCGAAGCATCGAAGCGGCAGGGAACCGTCGAAACGGCGGAGCCGGCAGCAGGGCTACGACGGCGGGTCCGTCACGGTCACCCGCACCGCGCAGGCGTCCGCCGCGGCTTTCTTCAGGACAGCCGCGCGGGGATCGGGAACATCGAGGTAGGCCAGGCGCGGCAGCCCTGCCCAGGGCTTCAGGGCAGGCAGTGCCAGGACCTCGTCGGCCAGGGCGCGGTCACCGCCCGGGAGGATGTACTCGAAGGCCTGGCCGCCAAAAACCAGCCGAGCCTGCTCCGCAACCGCCTCCGCCATCGCGTCCGCCTGGTTGCCGCGGCGCCGGGCGAACCGCTGCTGCGACTGGCCGCCGGCGGCCGTGCGGGACTGCACATACCTGGAACCCGTCTTGGCGGCGAGGATGGTCCCCTCGCTGGCGACGGCCACACCATACCCTCCGCGGCGGACCAGGACCAGGCCCACCGTGCGCGGCTGGGAAGCCAGCGAAGCCAGCCGTTCCACGAGGCCGGATCCCCGCCCCGGCCGGCCGTCGTCGGGCCACGGCGCCACCAGCAGGGCGGTGGCGCCGTCAGCGGCAGCCAGCCGGATGCCGTCGTCGTGGTCCTCGTAGTCAAGGTCACCGTGGCTGGCGGCAAACCGTTCCACCCAGCCGGCCAGCCGCGGGCCGGGGACGAACGCGGTCCTGGTGGACGCCGGGCGTCCCTGCACCGGACGTCCCTGTGTCGGACGGCTGCCTGGCATCGCCGTTCCCTGCTTTCGTGGCCGGATTTTTCCTGCTGAATCTAGAAGTAGCCTATCTATGTGGATGATCTCTTTGGTTCGGCGGCCCAGGACAGCGACGACGGCGACAGCGACGACGCCGCCGATTCGGCCCAGTCCGGGTCCGCCCAGTCCGGGTCCGGCCAGTCCCGTGCAGGACAGTCCCGTTCGGCGCAGTCCCGTTCCACCCCGCCTCGCGGTCCCCTGGCCGTCCGGATGCGCCCCCGAACATTGGACGAGGTGGTGGGCCAGCAGCACTTGCTGGGCCAAGGGTCCCCGCTGCGGCAGCTGGCTGCAGGTGTCGACGCCGCCGGCCCGGCCGGCCCCAGCTCGCTGATCCTCTGGGGCCCGCCCGGCACCGGCAAGACCACGCTGGCGCACGTGATCGCACGCGGGCCCGGGCGCAAATTCGTCGAACTCTCCGCCATCACGTCCGGGGTCAAGGATGTCCGCCGCGTCATGGACGACGCCCTGACCGCCCGTGACCTGTACAAGACCACCACCGTCCTTTTCCTCGATGAGATTCACCGCTTCAACAAGGCACAGCAGGATGCGCTGCTGCCCGGCGTCGAAAAGGGCTGGGTTGTCCTGGTGGCGGCAACCACCGAAAATCCGTCGTTTTCGGTGGTGTCGCCGCTCCTGTCCCGCTCCCTGCTGCTCACGCTCAAGCCGCTGACCGACGCGGACATCGAAGGCCTGCTGGTGCGGGCCGTGAAGGATCCCCGCGGGCTGAACGGCAACGTCCGGCTTAGCGACGAGGCCCTGGAACACCTCGTGCGGCTTTCCGGCGGCGACGCCCGCCGGGCGCTGACCGCGCTGGAAGCCGCTGCCGGCGTCGCGTTCGGTGACGCGGACGACGTCGGAAATGCCGTTGCGGGGGACGGCGGCACCGATGCGGATGGTGCCGTTGATAACGGCGCAGTGAGCATCGGCCCAGGGCAGCAGGTCACCCTTGAACCGGTTACCGTGGAGCTGCGGCACACCGAGCGTGCCCTGGACGCCGCTGCCGTACGCTACGACCGTGCCGGGGACCAGCACTACGACGTGGCCAGTGCGTTCATTAAGTCCATCCGCGGGTCCGACGTGGATGCGGCGCTGCACTACCTCGCGCGGATGCTGGAGGCGGGGGAGGACCCGCGCTTCGTGGCCCGGCGCATCGTGATTTCGGCCGCGGAAGACGTGGGCATGGCTGATCCGACGGCGCTGCAGACGGCCGTGGCCGCGGCGCAGGCTGTGCAGCTCATCGGAATGCCCGAGGGCCGGATCGTGCTCGCCGAGGCGGTGGTCCACCTGGCCACGGCGCCAAAGTCCAACGCTGCCTACATGGGCATCAACAAGGCCATCGCGGACGTGCGGGCGGGCCTCGGCAACGGGATCCCCGCGCACCTGCGCGACGCACACTATCCGGGGTCCAAGCAGCTGGGCCACGGCGTGGGCTACAAGTACGCCCATGACGCCCCGCACTCGGTGGCCGCCCAGCAGTACCCGCCGGACGACCTCGTGGGACGCGACTACTATGAGCCCACCGCCAACGGCGCCGAGCGGGACATCGCCGTCCGGCTTGAACGGCTGCGGAAGATCGTCCGGGGCAAGTGACCGCCGTGGTAGGATGGATGTTTGTCTGGCAAGGCACGGACGCACAATCCACCGAATTTTTAGTTCGACGGAGCTGTGCCCTGTGCCCAGTAGCAAAAGGCAGCGGTTGGCCGATGCTCTCCATCGTGGAGGCCAGTAACACTGACACACCGCAGATATTGGAAGGACACAAGTGGCTAACAACACTCGTGCTCGCCGTCAGGCCCGCCTCTCGCGGTCCCTCGGCATCGCTCTGACCCCCAAGGCCGCCAAGTACATGGAGCGCCGCCCGTACGGCCCCGGTGAGCATGGCCGTGCCCGCAAGAAGCAGGACTCCGACTACGCCGTACGTCTGCGCGAAAAGCAGCGTCTGCGCGCCCAGTACGGCATCCGCGAAGCCCAGATGACCCGTGCCTTCGAAGAAGCACGCCGCACCAAGGGCCTGACCGGTGAAAACCTCATCGAACTGCTCGAGATGCGCCTCGACGCCCTCGTGCTGCGTGCCGGCTTCGCCCGCACCATCGCACAGGCCCGCCAGCTGGTTGTGCACCGCCACATCCTCGTTGACGGCATCCGCGTTGACCGCCCGTCCTTCCGCGTCGGCGAGGGCCAGCTGGTCCACGTTCACAGCCGCAGCGAAACCATGCCTCCGTTCCAGGTTGCAGCAGCCGGCGCCCACCGCGACGTCCTGCCCGCCGTTCCGGCCTACCTGGACGTCAAGCTGGATGCCCTCCAGGCCCGCCTGGTTCGCCGCCCGAAGCGCGCCGAGGTCCCCGTGACCTGCGAAGAGCAGCTCGTCGTCGAATTCTACGCACGCTAAATTCCGGCAGCGTATACAAAGAAGCCCGTGGCAAGCGCCGCGGGCTTCTTTGTATGTAAGGTACTTGGGGGACATTTGCGGCTGCAGCACTTTGGCCGCTGCACGCCCGGTACAGTCCCACGGAGTTTTCAAGGAGATGAACGTCTATGTCTGGTGGCGATATTGCCGGCCTGATCGCGGCCGGGGTATTTGCGCTCCTGGTCCTGTTGCTTGCTGTGCCCATCCTCAAGCTGGGGCGGGTGTTCGACGAGGTGCGGACATCCATCCGCTCCATCAGCGACGGCGCCACCCCACTCATGGACGAGGTCACCGCGACGGTCTCCACCACCAACCAGCAGCTGAAGAAGGTGGACGGCATCGCCTCCAACGTTTCGGATGCCTCGGCCAACATCTCCGCGCTGTCCTCCCTCGTGGCCGCGACCGTCGGTTCGCCGCTGATCAAGGTGGCCGCGTTCAGCTACGGCGTCCGTACCGCGTTTGCCACCCGCAAGAAGCCCGCCACCGGCCGCCGCAGCCGCTAAGCCCACCCGGAGAACTGAAATGAAACGACTTGTCTGGATGGGAATCGGCGTGGCCATCGGGGTCATCGCCTTCCGCAAGGTCACCGAGGCGCAGTCAGCGCTTGGCCCCGAAGGCCTGAACCGGGCCGTGGGCCGGCTCGCCGACGGAGTCTACGACTTCGCCGACGCTGTCCGCGCCGGCATGCGCGAACGGGAAACCGACCTGCGCGCCGCCCTGGGTGTTGAAGCCCAGGACATCGTCCGCCGCTAAACGCGCGAGAATTAAAACCTGCAGTCCCGTCCACCACCGGAACTGCCTCTGAATCAAACTGTCACGCGCCAGCATGCGTGAACCAAGAAGGGTAAGTAATCAGCTCATGAAGTCGCAGGAGATCACAAAGCGCTGGGTCGATTTTTTCGTCAGCAAAGGCCACACGGCGGTTCCCTCCGCATCGCTGGTCTCCAGCGACCCCTCCCTGCTGTTCACGGTTGCCGGCATGGTTCCGTTCATCCCGTACCTGACCGCGCGCGAGGAACCGCCCTACACCCGTGCCACGAGCGTCCAGAAGTGCATCCGCACCGGTGACATTGAGGAAGTGGGCAAGACCGCCCGCCACGGCACCTTCTTCCAGATGTGCGGCAACTTCTCCTTTGGGGATTACTTCAAGGAAGACGCCATCAAGTTCGCGTGGGAGCTGCTGACCACCAACGTTGCCGACGGCGGGTACGGACTTCCGCCGGAGCTGCTGTGGGTGACGGTCTACGAAGAGGACGACGAAGCCGAGGAACTCTGGCTCAAGAACACCGGAGTACCCGCTGAGCGCATCCAGCGCATGGGCAAGTCCGACAACTACTGGTCCACCGGCCAGCCCGGGCCGGCCGGACCCTGCTCGGAGATCTACTACGACCGCGGTCCGGCCTACGGCGCCGAGGGCGGCCCCATCGCGGACGAGAACCGCTACGTGGAGATCTGGAACCTCGTGTTCATGCAGTACCAGATCGACAACGTCCGTTCGAAGGTCGACTTCGACATCATGGGCGAACTGCCCAAGAAGAACATCGACACCGGCCTGGGCATGGAACGTCTTGCCATGATCCTGCAGGACGTCGAGAACATGTACGAGACCGACCAGGTCCGCCCGGTCATCGACATGGCCGCCAAGCTCTCGGGCAAGGAATACACCTCCGCCGAGACCGAGGACGATCCGCACCACACCGATGACGTCCGCATGCGCGTCGTCGCCGACCACATCCGGTCGGCCCTGATGCTCATCGCCGACGGCGTCACGCCCTCCAACGAAGGCCGCGGCTACGTGCTGCGCCGGCTCATCCGCCGCGCGGTCCGCTCCATGCGCCTGCTCGGCGTGGAACAGGCCTGCCTGCCGGAGCTCCTGCCCGCCTCCCGCGACGCCATGAAGGGCGTGTACCCCATCGTGGACACGGACTTCGACCGCATCAGCCGGATCGCCTACGCCGAAGAGAAGGCGTTCCTGCGAACCATCGCCTCCGGCACGGCCCGCCTCGAGGATGCCGTCAACGAATCCAAGGCCGCCGGGCGCCCCCTCTCCGGCGCCGACGCGTTCACGCTGCACGACACCTACGGCTTCCCGATCGACCTGACCCTCGAAATGGCCGAAGAAGCCGGCCTGAAGGTGGACGAGCCCGAGTTCCGCAAGCTGATGCTCGAGCAGCGCCAGCGCGCCCAGGCCGACGCCAAGGGCAAGAAGGGCGGCCACGCCGACCTCAGCGTCTTCCAGGAGCTGCTCGCCGAGGGCGAAACCGTCTTCACCGGCTACACCGACCTCGAAGGTGAATCCCGGGTCCGAGGCATCCTCAGCGGCGGCAGCAAGGTGCCCCAGGCCGCCACCGGCGACGAAATCGAACTCGTGCTCGCCGAGACCCCGTTCTACGCCGAAGCCGGCGGCCAGGCAGCCGACACCGGGCTCATCACCGGCGACGGCTTCGTCGTCGAGGTCCTCGACGTCCAGCGTCCGCTCAAGGGTCTGAGCGTCCACAAGGCCATCGTCCGCGAAGGCGAGATCGCCTCCGACGTGCTGGTCCGGGCTGCGGTGGACCGCGAACGGCGGCACGCGGCCGAACAGGCGCACACCGGGACGCACATCGTGCACGCGGCACTGCACCAGATCCTCGGCCCGCAGGCCACCCAGCGTGGTTCATTCAACAAAGCCGGGTACCTGCGCTTCGACTTCGCCTGGGGCGAGGGGCTCAGCGCCGCCACCAAGTCCGAAATCGAGGAAGTTTCCAACCTCGCCATCCGGAACAACTTCCAGGTGGAAACCAAGGTCATGGGCCTCGCCGAGGCTAAGGCCCTGGGCGCCATGGCGCTGTTCGGCGAGAACTACGGCAGCGAAGTCCGGGTTGTGGAGATCGACGGCGCGTGGTCCCGTGAGCTTTGCGGCGGCACCCACGTGTCCAACACCTCCCTGATCGGCAGCCTGTCCCTGCTCGGCGAGCAGTCCGTCGGATCCGGAAACCGCCGCGTCGAGGCGTTCGTCGGCATGGATGCCTTCCGGCACCTGGCCGCTGAACGGGCCCTGGTGACAGAACTCACCGAAATGCTCAAGGTGCCCTCCGGGCAGCTGGCTGATCGCATCTCCGCCACCCTCACCAAGCTGAAGGCCACGGAAAAGGAGCTTGAGCGGCTCCGGAAGGAGCAGCTCACTGCCGCTGCCGCCCAGCTCGCCGGAACCGCCGTGGACGCCGCCGGCGTCCGGGTCATCGCCCACGACGCCGGCCAGGTCAGCGGTGCCGACGACATCCGCGGTCTCGCCCTGGACCTCCGCAACCGGCTGGGGTCCGAAGCCTCCACGGTTGCCGTGGCCGGCGTCAGCAACGACCGCCCGGTCATCCTGGTGGCCACCAACGAAGCCGCCCGTGAAGCCGGCGTAAAGGCAGGCGCCCTGGTCCGGCTCGCCGCCGGAATCCTCGGCGGCGGCGGCGGCGGCAAGGACGACGTGGCCCAGGGCGGCGGCACCGACGCCTCCAAGGTCAGCGCCGCGCTGACCGCCGTCGTCGATGCCGTCACCAGGCGCTAACCAACCGTGACTTCTTCCGCTGAGCCGCACGTCCACCCCCGGGGCATCAAACTGGGGGTGGACGTGGGGACCGTCCGCGTCGGCGTCGCCATCTGTGACCGGGACGAGATCCTGGCCACACCGCTGAAGACGCTGGAACGCAACGCCAAGAAGAATTCGGACGTCCGGGTCATTGCCGCCCTGGCAGTGGACCGGGGAGCCGTCCAGATTTTCGTCGGCCTGCCACGGACCATGAAGGGCGAGGAACACGCCTCGGCCCGCATGGCCACGGAGTACGCCCAGCTGCTGGCTGACGAACTGGACCGCGCAGGATCCGAGGTCCCGGTACACCTGGTTGACGAGCGGCTCAGCACCGTCACGGCCCACCGTAACCTTCACGAAGCTGGCATGAGCAGCAAAAATCACCGTAAAGTGGTGGATCAGGTTGCGGCTGCAGGAATACTGCAGCACGCCATCGACATGCAAAAAGCCAGGGGAACGGATGTGGGGAGCCGTGTGCGCGCGCTTCCCCGTACGGGGCTGCCCGGACATGCCGCCGCAGACACTGCTGCGCGGCCTGACCCGGAAAAGGAAACACGATCTTCAGAGGATGGACAGCTAAAGTGAGCCCGGTCAATAGTGACGACTCCTCCGGCGGCCCCTTCGCGGACACCGGACGGCCCCTGACACGCAAGGAGATCCGTGCCCGCGAGAAGGCCATCACCGGCGATGCCGTGCCCGAGCAGGCCTACGAGTCCGGCGAAGAGCTGCACGTGGGGGTAGGCGCCGCACAGCGGACCGGGGCATCGGCTTCGGCTGCAGGGGCCGGTCCGGAGAGCCCCCGGACGGCGGCAATAGCCACGCCTCCGGATGCCGTTCCTGCTGCAGAGCCCGTTCCCGCTGCGGAGCCCGTTCCGGCTGCAGAGGTTCCCGACGTTCCGCCGGTTCCGCCAACGATCCACGATCCTGCTGAACATGCGGAGCCCTCCCCGCATGGGGACGCTGCTGCCGAGGTCCACGGCGCCCAGTCTGAGCACGCCCCGCATTTTGCCGAGTTTGCGGACGGCCATGCCGAGCACCACGGTGACGGCCACCACGCTGACATTCACCACGACTCCGTCCCTCACGAGGACGGCCACCATTATGACGTCCACCACGACGCAGCGGCCCACGAAACCTACGGGGAGCATGAGCCTTACGAGCAGCAGGCCGTGGGGCACCAGCTCCTGGGCAGCCCCGAAAGCGCAGCCACGGTGACGCGGCCCTCCAAGAAAGTCCGCCGCCGGCGCCGACTCGTGGCTCTATTGCTCACCCTCGCGCTGTTCGTCACGGCCACCGTCGTCGGCGCGCAGTTCCTGAAACCGCTCCTGGGGAACGATAAGCCGGCCGACTACCCCGGCCCCGGCACCGGGCAGGTCAAGGTATCAGTCGTTCCGGGCGAAGGGCCGGTATCAGTCGCGGCCAAGCTGGAGGACGCGAAGGTGGTGGCCAACGCCGAGACCTTCGTGGCGGCGCTGTCCGCATCCGGCGGAACGCTCTCGCCGGGCGAGTACGACTTCAAGCAGGAGATGAAGAACTCCGACGCAGTCTCTGTGCTCCTCAACGAGGGTCAGGCCAAGGTCATGTACTTCGCCCTCAGCGCCGGCCTGCGGATCGATGAGTCGCTGCAGGCGATCGCGGAGGGCTCGGGTCTGTCCCTGGCCCAGCTGACGTCACTCAGCGATTCGCCCAAGCAGTTCGGGCTGAGCGCCAAGGCGAAGAACCTGGAAGGGTTCCTGTCCCCGGGGGAGTACCGCTTCCCGCTGGGCACCACCGCCAAGGAGATCCTCACCAAGCTGGTGAAGACCACCCAGGATGAACTCAAGGCGCAGGGCGTGACGGACGCGGCCAAGCAGTACGACGTCGTGACCGTTGCCAGCATTGTGCAGGCAGAGGGCGGCCAGGCGGAGTACAAGGACGTGGCAGGCGCCATCTACAACCGCCTGAAGCCCACCAACACGGAGACCAACGGGCTGATCCAGTCGGACGCCACCGTCACCTACGGCCTGGGCAAGAAGACCTTCCACATCGACGAGGCCGAAAAGGCGGACAAGTCCAACCCGTACAACACCTACGCCATCCAGGGCCTGCCAGCGGGGCCAATCGGGTCGCCGGGCAAGACGGCCATAGACGCGGCGGCCAAGCCGAACGACAACGATTACCTGTACTGGGTGACCATCAACCTCGACACCAAGGAGACGAAGTTCTCCAAGACGCTGGCCGAGCACAACGGCTACGTTGAGCAGTACAACGCCTGGTGCGAGGCCAACCCGGGCCGTTGCGTATGAGCCTCCGGGCAGCCGTCCTGGGACACCCCATCAGTCACTCGAAGTCCCCGGCGCTCCACCTTGCCGCCTATGCGCGGCTCGGTGCGGACATCGGCTACAGCGCCATCGACGTGACTGAGGAGTCGCTCTCGGCGTTCATGGACTCCGTCCGTGCCGAGTCCGGCTGGCGGGGACTGTCCGTCACCATGCCGCTGAAGAAGGCCATGGTCGCCGAGGTGGACGAGGTCCGCGGTGTGGCCAAGGTTCTGGGCGTCATCAACACGGTGGTGTTCGAAGGCGCTGGGGATTCCGCGAAGCTCATCGGCTACAACACCGACGTTGCGGGGATCGTCAATGCCCTCCGCAACGCCGGAGCCGGCGACAGCCCCTCGGGCGTCATCCTCGGCGGCGGCGGGACGGCAGCCGCGGCAGTGGCAGCCCTGCAGGAGCTCGGCGCGGTGTCCGTGGACCTGTACGTCCGGAACACTGCCCGGGCTGCAGAAGCCAGGGCGGCGGCCGGTGGGCTCGGCATCGACATCACCGTCCATTCCCTCGTCGGTGCCGTCGAAGCGATGGCCGGTGCCGGCGTCGTAATCTCCACGCTGCCGCCACGGGCGGCCGACGGGATGGTTGCAGAACTCGAAGCGCTGGGGCGGCGCACGGACGGCGTCCTGCTGGACGTTGCCTACGATCCCTGGCCCAGCCAAATCGCCGCGGCCTGGCACGCCGGAGGCGGAACAGTGGTCCCCGGCCTGGAGATGCTGCTCTACCAGGCGGTGGAGCAAGTCCGCCATTTCACCGGACTGGCAGAGGCCGGCAGTGCCGAAGTCATAGATGTGATGTGCGACGCAGTCGGGGCACCCCGGCGGGTGTCCTGACCGCCAGACATGGCAGGATGGTTTTTATGTTGCGTTGGTTGACCGCCGGTGAATCCCATGGCCCGGCACTGGTCGGAATTATTGAAGGCGTGCCCGCGGGTGTTGAACTCACCAGCGGGCAGATCGCCGATGCCCTCGCCCGCCGCCGGCTCGGCTACGGCCGCGGGGCACGGATGAAGTTTGAGCAGGACGTCGTCACGATCCTCGGCGGTGTCCGCCACGGCATCACCCAGGGCGGCCCTGTCGCCATCCAGGTGGGCAACACCGAGTGGCCCAAGTGGGAACAGATCATGTCAGCCGATCCGGTGGACCCCGAGGAGCTCGAGGGGCAGGCCCGCAACGCTCCGCTGACCCGGCCGCGCCCGGGACACGCCGACTTCACCGGCATGCAGAAGTACGGCTTCGACGAGGCCCGTCCCGTGCTTGAGCGCGCCAGCGCCCGCGAGACCGCCACGCGCGTTGCCATGGGCACTGTTGCCGCCCAGTTCCTGAAGCACCTGGGCATTGAGCTGGTCAGCCACACGGTTTCCATCGCCAGCGTGACCGTTCCGGAGGGCCGGCCGCTGCCGGTGCCGGACAACGTGATTGCGCTCGACGCCGATCCGTTGCGCTGCTTCGACCGCGAAACGTCCGACGCCATGGTTGCGGAGGTGGACGCCGCCCACAAGGAAGGCGAAACCCTCGGCGGCGTGGTGGAGGTGCTCGCCTACGGCCTGCCGCCGGGACTCGGCAGCTACGTCCACTGGGACCGCCGCCTTGATTCCCGCCTGGCCGCCGCACTCATGGGCATCCAGGCGATCAAGGGCGTTGAGGTGGGCGACGGTTTCCTCACCGCCGCGCGACGCGGCTCCGCCGCCCACGACGAGATCGTCAAGGACGCTGACGGCAGGATCATCCGCACCAGCAACCGCGCCGGCGGCATCGAGGGCGGCATGAGCATCGGCGACGTCCTGCGCGTCAGGGCTGCCATGAAGCCCATCGCCACCGTGCCGCGCGCCCTGAAGACCATCGACATCAGCACCGGCGAGGCGGCCAAGGCCCACCACCAGCGCTCGGACGTCTGTGCCGTTCCGGCTGCCGGCGTGGTGGCCGAGGCCATGGTTGCGCTGGTCCTGGCCGAGGCCGTGACCGAAAAGTTCGGCGGCGATTCCGTGGCCGAGACCGCCCGCAACATCAAGGGCTACCTCGAGAGCATTCCGGCGTCGCTGGATACGATCGGACTCTAGTGCCCCGGAGCAACACACCCTGCGGTGCAGGGGACCGGCCCATTGTGCTCATTGGGCCCATGGCGGTCGGCAAGTCGGCGATCGGACAGCAGCTGGCGCAACAGCTGGACGCCCCGTTCGTGGACACCGACGCGGTCATCGTGGAGGGCCACGGTTCCATTGCGGACATCTTTGCCAGCCGCGGCGAGCGTGCCTTCCGGGAGATCGAAGCCCGGACGGTTGCCCGCGTCATCGAGGCCGCTGCCGGCACCGCCACCGTGGTTTCCCTGGGCGGCGGGTCGGTCCTGGACTCCGGCACGCAGCAGCTGCTGGAGCGGTGCACGGTGGTCTACCTGGAGTGCGACGCCGATACCGTCGCCGCCCGGATCGCCAAGAACTCCGGCCGGCCGCTGCTGGCCGGTGACGGCATCAGGCGCTGGAAGGCGCTGTTCGCCACACGGAAGCCGGTCTATGAACGCCTCGCGGACATCGTCCTGGACGTCCGGCAGGGAACTGTGCCGCAGCTGGGGCTGAAGCTGGAAGCGGCGCTGTGCGAGTTCGCCGCCGGTAAACCCCACCAAACCACCACCCGCGAGATCAACAAAACCGCGACGACGGCAGCCAACGGAAGCGCTGCCGCGAAACAGGAAGTTGAAAAGTGAGCGAATCAACCGTCATCAAGGTCACCGGCCAGTCGGCCGGGGACAACTACGACGTCGTAGTTGGCCGCGGCCTGCTCGGCACCCTGCCGGGACTGCTGGGGGAGCGCGTCCGCCGCGTCCTCGTCATCCATCCGCGGGCCCTCCGGCTCACCGGCGACACCGTCCGGGATGAACTGGCCGCCGCCGGTTTCACCGCCGTCACCGCGGAAATCCCGGACGCGGAGGAAGGCAAGCACATCCAGGTTGCCGCCTTCTGCTGGCAGGTGCTGGGACAGAACGACTTCACCCGCTCCGACGCCGTGGTCTCCGTCGGCGGCGGCGCTGTCACCGACCTCGCCGGCTTTGTGGCGGCCACCTGGCTGCGCGGCGTGAAGGTCATTCATATGCCCACCAGCCTCCTCGGCATGGTGGACGCCGCCGTGGGCGGAAAAACGGGGATCAACACGGCCGAAGGCAAGAACCTGGTGGGTTCCTTCCACCCGCCGGCTGCCGTCCTCGCGGACCTGGATACTCTGAAGACCCTGCCCCGGAATGAAATCATCTCCGGCATGGCCGAGGTCATTAAGTGCGGCTTCATCGCCGATCCCGCCATACTGGACCTCGTGGAGAAGGATCCCGAGGCCGTGACGGATCCAGGCTCCGACGCCCTGCGTGAACTCATCGAACGCGCCATCGCCGTCAAAGCCCGCGTCGTATCGGAGGACCTCAAGGAATCCGGACTCCGGGAAATCCTGAACTACGGCCACACCCTGGGCCACGCCATCGAACTCGTGGAACGCTACTCCTGGCGGCACGGCGCGGCCGTCTCCGTGGGCATGATGTTCGCGGCCGAGCTGTCCCGCAGCGTGGGCCGGCTCAGCGACGCCGACGCCGACCGGCACCGCAGCATTCTCGAATCCCTCGGGTTGCCCGTCACGTACCGGCGCGACCGCTGGCAGGGGCTCCTGGACGGCATGCGCCGCGACAAAAAGTCCCGCGGCGACCTGCTCCGCTTCGTGGTCCTCGACGGCATCGCCAAGCCGGGGATCCTGGACGTGCCGGATACCTCCCTGCTCTTCGCCGCCTACCAGGAGATTGCTTCCTGATGCGCGACGACCAGGGCGGAACGAGCGAATGGCCCGACGGCGGGTTCCCGGGGATCCGGGTCAACCCCGAATCGCTGCTTCCTGAAATCATCTGCGAAGAGGCGTGTGCCGCCGCACTCGAGGCATCAACCGACCCTGCCGAGCGGGTCCTTGTGCTGCTCGTCGAGGGACGCGCCGCCGACGCAGCCGAAGTGCTGGCAGAGGCCCGCTACAGAGACCCCGAGTCGTTCCGGCTGCGGGTCTATGAAGCGGACGTCCTGCGCGTCTCCCACCGCTATGACCGCGCCGTCGAGCTCTTCCGGCAGCTCCTCACCGAGGCGCACGGCACAGCCAACGAAGCCCTCGCCCACCAGTACCTTGGCCGGGCGTACTTTGCCGCAGGGAACATCGGCGCCGCAGTGGAATCCTTCGCCCGGGCGCTCGATCTCCGGGTGGCGCAGTCCGCCGACGCTTCGCTCATCTACTCCTCAACGGTGGCGCTGCAGCGGGCCCGGGACGTCTTCGAGCTGGCCTCCTGACTGCGGCCGGACCGGTCTTCCGGCCGCACAGCCAGCGGCCCCGAAAAGCGCGCCCGCCTTTTCCGCTAGAATGGATTCTGGATTTTTGATAAATACACGCTGGCGCGCCGTTCGGCATGCCTGCTTGACATAAACAGCTGGCAGCCAGAACCAGTCAGACACAACCAGAGGAAACCAGTGGCAACCACAAACGACATCAAGAACGGCACCGTCCTGAAGCTCGAGGGCCAGCTCTGGAACGTCATCGAGTTCCAGCACGTCAAGCCGGGCAAGGGCGGCGCCTTCGTGCGCACCAAGATGCGCAACGTCATGTCCGGCAAGGTAGTGGACAAGACCTTCAACGCAGGCCTCAAGATCGAGACCGCCACCGTTGACCGCCGCGACTACCAGTACCTGTACCAGGACGGCGCGGACTTCGTCTTCATGGACACCTCGGACTACGACCAGATCACTGTTTCGGGCGCCACCGTGGGCGATGCCACCAACTTCATGCTCGAAAACCAGATGGTCAACATCGCCATCCACGAAGGCACCCCGCTGTACATCGAGCTGCCGCCGAGCGTTGTCCTCGAAATCACGTACACCGAGCCGGGCCTGCAGGGCGACCGCTCCTCCGCCGGCACCAAGCCCGCCACCCTGGAGACGGGCTACGAGATCCAGGTGCCCCTGTTCGTTGAGAACAACACCAAGGTCAAGGTCGACACCCGCGACGGCAGCTACCTGGGCCGGGTCAACGACTAGTGAGCGCCCGCGGTAAAGCCCGCAACAGGGCTCTTGAGGTCCTCTTCGAAGCCGAGCAGCGCTCTGTCTCGGCCTTCGACGTGCTGCGTGCGCGCCGCGAGAGGACCGACCAGATCGTCAATCCGTACACCCTCGAGATCGTCGAGGGCGTGGTGTCGATGCAGTCCACCATCGACGAATTCCTCGAGACCTACTCGCAGGGCTGGACCCTGGAGCGCATGCCGTCCGTAGACCGCATTATCCTGCGGATCGGCACCTGGGAGCTGCTCTACAACGACGACGTCCCCGACGGCGTCGCCGTCAGCGAAGCTGTCGCTTTGGCCAAGACGCTCTCCACCGATGAGTCGCCGTCGTTCATCAACGGCCTCCTGGGGCGCCTTCAGCAGCTGAAGCCGTCCCTGCTCGCCTGAGCTGAGTCATGCGCAGAAAGCCCCTGCCGGGTTGCCGGCAGGGGCTTTCTGCGTTAACGCCGCTCTGTTGTAAGGCCGCCTACCGCTGGACGGCAGCCCGCAGCGCGGTCAGGTGGCGCAACTGTTGAACCTCGTCCTGCTGGTGCAGCGGCACATCCCTGCCGCTGAGGATCCGCTGCCGGGCGAAGGCCAGGCGCGTCGCGGCCTTGACGAACTCCTTCATCTCGTGGCCCCGGTTGTACTGCCCCGCCCAGCGCACGGCCTGCCGGCGGCCCCCGGGAGTGGACAGCAGCTCCACCTCGGCCGGCGCGAACCAACCCGCTGCGGCGTACTCCTGGAGGCGCTGCCGGGTGAGGCGTGTCTCCGCAACCCGCAGCACCACGATGCACACCACGGCCAGCAGGAAGATGGGAACCTGCACCAGCACGTACTGGGCCAGGAAGTCCTGTCCCATGCTGTTCCACCTGTTGTGCAGCACCATGGCGGGAACGAGGCCGACGAAGAACGCGAGCACCGAAAGACCGGCCTGCCCGCGCCGCGCGGCCAGGCCCATGATCAGTCCGGTGGTTCCGGTGAAGATGGCGTGCGCGAACGGCGACATCACCCCGCGCAGGAAGAAGACCTGGACAAGGTCGCTGCCGGGAGTGCTGGACTCGGCGATCGCCCGGCCGAAGTAGAGGATGTTCTCAGTGAAGGCGAAGCCGCCCGCGATGGTGAAGGCAAACACCACACCGTCGACCGGGCCGTCAAAGTTGCGGCGGGCGAACAGGAGGAGCAGCAGCAGGCCCAGGGACTTCGCGAATTCCTCCACCACCGGGGCCTGCACGGTGGTCATGAAATCGCGGAAGGCCACCTCATCAGTGACGGGGGCCGCGAGGGCGAAGACCGGCTGGATGAGCAGCGTCACGGCGATGGACACAGCTGCGCCCCAGGTGAAGGCAAACAGCAGCAGCCGCTTGGGCTCGGGTTCCCACCGGTCAATGACGGCCACGGCGGACAGGACCGCCGCCAGCGGGATCAGGGACGCCACAAACCCGATGACGAAACCGGTGACGCCGGTGCTGGCCAGGAGGAACGGCACCACAAGGAACAGGCTGACGAAGGCCAGTATCCCGCCGCCCACGACGAGCCCCAGGGTCCCTGCCCCCGGGCGGGCGGCCACGGTGGACGCGGCCTCCGGGATGACCTGGTGCACCGCGCCGCCGCTGTGCCCCGGAGCCGGCCGGTAGTTCTGCGGCTGGACGTGGCCCATCCAGCTGGGATTGGCGGGCTGGTCCTGGAACTGCCGCCCGGGATCGCCGGGACGGTTCCAGGCTGAGTGGTGCCGGCCAGGGCCGGACGGCGGCTGCTGCGGGTTCATCGACATAGACACGAGCCTATGTGCCGCAGTGTGGGCAGCAAAGGAACACCCGCACGGTGTGACGGACGACGCCTTCTGGCGGGGCGGGGCGCGGGCGCCCGTATGGTAATTTTGGAAGGCAAATGTTCCTTTTTTAATTCCGTCCCGTGAGGCGGGGAAAGGGGAGACGAGCGATGACTCCTGTCACGCAGGCACCGGTTCCGGCCAGGGTTGTTCTCAACCAGGCGGACATTGACCGCGCCCTCACTCGTATCGCCCACGAAATCCTCGAGGCCAACAAGGGCTCCCAGGACCTGGTGCTGCTGGGCATTCCCCGCCGCGGCTACCCGCTTGCAGTCCGGCTCGCCGAGAAAATCGCCGCCGCCGACCCCGCCGTGGACGCTGCCGCCATCGTCGGCCAACTGGACGTCACCATGTTCCGGGACGATCTTTCCCACCAGCCCACAAGGCCGCCGCACCACACACGGCTGCCGCTGACCGGCATCGACAACAAAGTGGTTGTGCTGATCGACGACGTCCTGTACTCGGGCCGGACCATCCGTGCCGCACTGGACGCGCTCGTGGATCTCGGCCGGCCGCGCATCGTCCGCCTGGCTGTCCTGATTGACCGTGGCCACCGCGAACTTCCCATCCGCGCGGACCACGTGGGCAAGAACCTGCCCACGTCCTCCGCCGAGAAGGTCCGGGTCCGGCTCGAGGAGACCGATGCCGTCGACGGCCAGGCAGTCAATGAAGTGGTAATCGAGGGCGGCGCATGAAGCACCTGCTCTCCACCGAAGACCTCAGCCTTGCCAACGCCGTCCGCATCCTCGACACCGCCGAAGAGATGTCCACCGTGGGGGAGCGCGAGGTCAAGAAGCTTCCCGCCCTGCGCGGCCGCACCGTGGTGAACCTCTTCTTCGAGGACTCCACCAGGACCCGCATTTCCTTCGAGGCCGCAGCCAAGCGGCTCTCGGCGGACGTCATCAACTTCGCCGCCAAGGGCTCGTCGGTCTCCAAGGGCGAATCACTCAAGGACACCGCCCAGACGCTGGCGGCCATGGGTGCTGACGCCGTCGTAATCCGCCACTGGGCCTCCGGTGCCCCGCACCGGCTGGCGGCCACCGACTGGATTGACGCCGCAGTCATCAACGCCGGCGACGGCACCCACGAACACCCCACCCAGGCGCTGCTGGACGCCTTCACCATGCGGCGGCACTGGACCAAGCTCTCCGGCCTGCCCTCCACTGGGGCAGACCTGCGCGGCATGCGCGTCGCCATCGCCGGCGACGTCCTGCACTCCCGCGTGGCGCGGTCCAACGTCTGGCTGCTGCGCACCCTCGGCGCCGACGTGACCCTGGTGGCGCCGCCCACACTGCTGCCCATCGGCGTCGAACGCTGGCCCTGCAGCATCAGCTACGACATGGACGAGACCCTGGAAAAGGGCGTCGACGCCGTGATGATGCTCCGCGTCCAGGGTGAGCGGATGAACGCCTCGTTCTTCCCCTCCACCCGCGAGTACTCCCGCCGGTGGGGGTTCGACGACAACAGGCTCCGGGCGCTGGACAGCCTGGGCCTGAAGGACACCATTATCATGCACCCCGGACCCATGAACCGGGGCCTGGAAATTTCCGCGGCTGCCGCCGACTCGCCCCGTTCCACCGTGCTCGCACAGGTCAAGAACGGCGTGTCGATCCGCATGGCCGCCCTGTACCTGCTGCTCTCCGGGGATACCCGTGAACCAGCCGCCACCCTGAAGGAGAGCAACTGATGGCTGAAGAAACCACGTACCTTATCCGGGGCGCCGCGATCCTGGGCGGCGACCGCGAGGACCTGCTGATCCGCGACGGCGTGATCACCGCCAGGGGCACCGACCTGTCAGAGGCAGGCACGGCGGACGGAGCCACCGTGATCGACGCCGACGGCCTCGTCGCCCTGCCGGGCATGGTGGACGTCCACACCCACCTCCGTGAACCGGGCCGCGAAGACGCCGAAACGGTGGAAACCGGCACGCGCGCCGCAGCGCTCGGCGGCTTCACCGCCGTGCACGCCATGGCCAACAGCACCCCGGTGGCGGACACGGCCGGTGTGGTGGAACAGGTCTACAGCCTGGGCCGGTCCGCCGGCTGGGTGGACGTCCGCCCGGTGGGTGCCGTCACCGTGGGACTGGCCGGCGAACAGCTCGCCGAGCTCGGCGCGATGGCCGATTCCCGCGCTCGGGTGCGCATGTTCTCCGACGACGGCATCTGCGTCCACGATCCCGTCCTGATGCGCCGCGCGCTCGAGTACGTCAAGGCGTTCGACGGCGTCGTGGCCCAGCACGCGCAGGAACCGCGCCTCACCGCCGGTGCCCAGATGAACGAAGGCGAAGTGTCCGCTGTCCTCGGCCTGACCGGCTGGCCGGCAGTGGCCGAGGAAAGCATCATCGCCCGCGACGTCCTGCTGGCCCAGCACGTGGGCTCCCGGCTCCACGTCTGCCACGTGTCCACCGCGGGTTCGGTGGAGATCATCCGTTGGGCCAAGGGCCGCGGCATCAACGTCACCGCCGAAGTGACGCCGCACCACCTGCTGCTCACTGATGACCTGGTCCGCAGCTACGATCCCGTCTACAAGGTCAACCCGCCGCTGCGCACCAACGACGACGTCCAGGCCCTGCGCGCCGCCCTCGCCGACGGCACCATCGACGTCGTCGGCACCGACCACGCCCCGCACCCGAGCGAGCACAAGGAGTGCGAGTGGGCGCAGGCCGCCATGGGCATGACGGGGCTGGAAACCGCCCTGTCCGTGGTCCAGCACGCCATGATCGAGACCGGCCTCATGACCTGGGCGGACTTCGCCCGGGTCACCTCCACGGCGCCGGCCGGCATCGGACGGCTCACGGACCAGGGCCGGCCGCTCGAAAAGGGCGAATCCGCCAACATCGTCCTCGTGGACCCGGCCGCGCGCTGGACCGTGGATCCCTCCGCGATGGCAACCATGGGACGCAACTCGCCGTTCCGCGGCATGGAACTTCCCGGCAAGGTGGTGGCCACGTTCTTCAAGGGCCACCCCACGGTCCTGGACGGCAAGCTCAACACGCCTTACCGCTACCCCACGGAAGCGCCGGTTGCCGGCGCAGCAGGTGCCAACTGATGGAAAAAGTCCTCCCCGGACTTGCGATGCTGGCGGTCGTCGCCGTCGTTTTTGTCCTCATCTGGATCGGCTGGCGCAACCGGCTGCGGCGGCAGTCGGACATCGAGCAGCTGCCGGCGGTTCCCGCCGGGCTGGGCGAGCCGCTGCTCTCGGCGGACGGGCAGTACGTGGCCTCCACCACCGCGGGGGACTGGCTGGACAGGATCGCCGTGCACGGCCTCGGCATCCGCACCAACGCGGAGCTCTCCATCCATCCGGAGGGGGTGCTCCTGGACCGCTCCGGCGCGCAGCCGCTGTTCATCCCCGCCGCTTCGCTGGCCGGCGTCCGGCAGGACAGCGGCATGGCCGGTAAATTCGTGGAAAAGGACGGGCTGCTGATCCTCAGCTGGACGCTCGGAACCCACGCCCTGGACACCGGCTTCCGCACCCGCCGCGCCGCGGACAAGCCGGCCGTCCTCCACCAACTTCAGGAAATGATCTCCCCAGGCCCCCAGGCAGGTGCCCATAGTGGAAAGTAATAAAGTGACGGAAACCGAAGTGACAGTAAACGCAGGAACTGCGCCGCAGGCCGCAGCATCCGCCCCCGCCGTCCTGGTGCTCGAAGACGGCCGCATCTTCCGCGGCCGCAGCTACGGCGCGCAGGGCACCGCCCTGGGGGAAGCGGTCTTCGCCACCGGCATGACCGGCTACCAGGAGACCATTACGGACCCGTCCTACGCACGCCAGCTGGTAGTGCAGACGGCGCCGCACATCGGCAACACCGGTGTGAACAGCGAGGATGCAGAATCCCGCCGCATCTGGGTGGCCGGCTACATCGTCCGTGACGCCGCCCGCCGTCCGTCCAACTGGCGCTCGGAGCGCAGTCTGGACGACGAGCTCGTCGAGCAGGGCATCGTCGGCATCCAGGGCGTGGATACCCGGGCCATCACCCGTCACCTGCGCGAGCACAAGACCATGCGCGCCGGCATCTTCTCCGGCGAGGCAGCCATGGCCACCGACAAGGAACTCGTCGACGCCGTGCTCGCCAGCGAGCCGATGGAAGGCGCCCGGCTTGCCGAGGAAGTCAGCATCGACGAAGCCTACGTGGTGGAGCCCAGGGACCACGGCTGGGACGGCGAGGCACGCCTCACCATCGCCGCGATCGACCTCGGCATCAAGGCCATGACGCCGGCGCGCTTCGCCGAGCGCGGCGTCCGCGTGCACGTGCTGCCCGCCACGGCCACCATCGACGACGTCAAGGCCGTCAGCCCCGACGGCTTCTTCATGTCCAACGGCCCCGGCGACCCCGCCACGGCCGACAACCAGGTCAAGCTGCTCCGCACCGTCCTGGACGAGAAGCTGCCGTACTTCGGAATCTGCTTCGGCAACCAGATCTTGGGCCGCGCCCTCGGCTTCGGCACGTACAAGCTGCGCTACGGCCACCGTGGCATCAACCAGCCCGTCATGGACCGCCGTACGGGCAAGGTGGAGATCACCTCGCAGAACCACGGCTTCGCCGTCGACGCCCCGCTGGACGGCCCCACCAACGCGCCGGAAGAGCGCTACGGACGGGTCGAGGTCAGCCACGTCAGCCTAAACGACGACGTCGTTGAAGGCCTGGCCTGCCTGGACATCCCCGCTTTCTCCGTCCAGTACCACCCCGAAGCCGCCGCCGGCCCGCACGACGCCGCCTACCTCTTCGACCGCTTCATCGAGCTGATGGAAGGCACCCGCGACGGCCGCACCGCCAACCTGTCCAAGGAACCGGTGGACGCCCAGCACCCCGCAGAGGCCCAGCAGAACGGCGCCCAGCAGAACGATGCCCTGCCGAACACGACTGACAACAAGACTGAGGACAAGAAGTAATGCCCAAGAGAACTGACCTTAAGAGCGTCCTGGTCATCGGTTCCGGCCCGATCGTCATCGGCCAGGCCGCCGAATTCGACTACTCCGGCACGCAGGCCCTTCGCGTCCTCAAGGAGGAAGGCCTGCGCGTCATCCTCGTCAACTCCAACCCGGCCACCATCATGACCGACCCGGAGTTCGCCGACGCCACCTACATCGAGCCCATCACCCCCGAGGTGGTGGAGAAGATCATCGCCAAGGAGCGCCCGGACGCCGTGCTGCCCACCCTGGGCGGCCAGACGGCACTGAACACCGCCATCGCCCTGGACAAGAACGGTGTGCTGGAGAAGTACAACGTGGAACTGATCGGCGCGAACATCGCCGCGATCGAGCTCGGCGAGGACCGCGAGAAGTTCAAGGGCGTCGTGGAGCGCTGCGGCGCCGAGTCCGCCCGCAGCCACATCATCCACACCATGGACGAGGCCCTGAAGGCAGCCGACGACCTCGGCTACCCCATGGTGGTTCGCCCCTCCTTCACCATGGGCGGCCTCGGTTCCGGCCTGGCGTACAACGAAGACGACTTGCGCCGGATCGTCGGCCAGGGCCTGCAGTACAGCCCCACCAGCGAGGTGCTGCTCGAAGAGAGCATCCTGGGCTGGAAGGAATACGAGCTCGAGATGATGCGGGACAAGAACGACAACGTGGTTGTCGTCTGTTCCATCGAGAACTTTGATCCCGTGGGCGTGCACACCGGCGACTCCATCACGGTTGCCCCCGCGCTGACTCTTACCGACCGCGAATACCAGCGGCTGCGCGACATCTCCATCGCGGTCATCCGTGAGGTCGGCGTGGACACCGGCGGCTGCAACATCCAGTTCGCCATCGACCCCGCGAGCGGCCGCGTGGTGGTCATCGAAATGAACCCGCGCGTGTCCCGCTCCTCGGCGCTGGCATCCAAGGCCACGGGCTTCGCCATCGCCAAGATCGCCACCAAGCTCTCGCTGGGCTACACCCTTGACGAGATCCCGAACGACATCACCCAGAAGACCCCCGCCTCCTTCGAGCCCACGCTCGACTACGTGGTGGTCAAGGTCCCGCGGTTCGCGTTCGAGAAGTTCCCGGCCGCCGACAACACCCTCACCACCACCATGAAGTCCGTGGGCGAGGCCATGGCCATGGGACGCAACTTCACCGAGGCCCTGCAGAAGGCCCTGCGCTCCCTGGAGCAGAAGGGCTCGCAGCTGGACTTCAGCTCCGTCCCCGAATGGGAAGTCCCGGAACTCATCGAGAAGGCCAAGCGCCCCACGACCGAACGCCTGCACCAGGTGCAGCGCGCCCTGCTCGGCGGCGCCAGCGTGGAGGAACTCCACGAGGCCACCAAGATCGACCCCTGGTTCCTTGACCAGCTCCAGCTGCTCAACGAAATCTCCCAGGAGATCCGCCGCTCCGGCGCCCTGACCCAGGACATGCTCCGCAACGCCAAGCGCCACGGCTTCTCCGACGAGCAGATCGGCGCCCTCACCCACAACTCCGAGGCCGTTGTCCGCGGCGTCCGCCAGGCACTGGGCATCCGCCCGGTCTACAAGACCGTGGACACCTGCGCCGCGGAATTCGCCGCCTACACGCCGTACCACTACTCGGCCTACGACGAGGAGGACGAGGTTGCGCTGCACTCCAAGCCGTCCATCCTGATCCTCGGCTCCGGGCCCAACCGCATCGGCCAAGGCATCGAGTTCGACTACTCCTGCGTCCACGCCTCGATGGCGCTGCGCAAGGCCGGCTACGAGACGGTCATGGTCAACTGCAACCCGGAAACCGTCTCCACCGACTACGACATCTCCACCCGGCTGTACTTCGAGCCGCTGACCCTCGAGGACGTCCTTGAGGTCATCGCGGCCGAGGAGCGCACCGGCGGCGTGATGGGCGTCTTCGTGCAGCTCGGCGGCCAGACACCGCTGAAGCTGGCCCAGCAGCTGGCAGACGCCGGCGTGCCGATCCTGGGCACCTCGCCTGAAGCGATCGACCTCGCCGAGCACCGCGGCGCCTTCGCCCGCGTGCTGGACGAAGCCGGCCTGGTTTCCCCGAAGAACGGCACCGCCGTCTCCTTCGAGGACGCCAAGAAGATCGCCGACGAGATCGGTTACCCCGTCCTGGTCCGCCCGTCCTACGTCCTGGGCGGCCGCGGCATGGAGATCGTCTACGACGAGCCGAACCTGTCCCGCTACATCGCCAACGCCACCGAAATCACGGCCGAACACCCGGTGCTGATCGACCGGTTCCTCGAGGACGCCGTCGAGATCGACGTCGACGCGCTCTTTGACGGCACGGACATGTACCTGGGCGGCATCATGGAGCACATCGAGGAGGCCGGCGTCCACTCCGGCGACTCGGCCTGCGTCCTGCCGCCCATCACCCTGGGCAACAACGTGCTGGACCGCGTCCGCACCGCCACCCGGGCCATCGCCGAGGGTGTGGGCGTCCGCGGCCTCATCAACATCCAGTTCGCGCTGGCCTCCGACGTCCTGTACGTCCTGGAAGCCAACCCGCGCGCCTCCCGGACCGTGCCCTTCGTGTCCAAGGCCACGGGTGTGCAGATGGCCAAGGCCGCCGCCCTGATCGGCACCGGCGTGACCATCGGCCAGCTCCGCAGCGCCTACAAGATGCTCCCGGAGACCGGCGACGGCTCCACCCTGCCGCTGGACGCGCCTGTCTCCGTCAAGGAAGCGGTCCTGCCGTTCAGCCGCTTCCGCACCCCGGAAGGCAAGGTCGTGGACTCCCTGCTCGGCCCGGAAATGCGCTCCACCGGCGAGGTCATGGGCATCGACAAGCACTTCGACACCGCCTTCGCCAAGAGCCAGGCCGCGGCGAACAACGCGCTGCCCACCGAGGGCAAGGTCTTCGTGTCCGTCGCCAACCGCGACAAGCGTTCGGTGATCATGGGTGTCAAGCGTCTCTCCGACCTCGGTTTCGAGATCGTCTCCACGGGCGGCACCGCCGACGTCCTGCGCCGCAACGGCATCCAGGCCACCCCGGTGCGCAAGGTGGCCGAGGGCAGCAGCGCCGAGGGCGAAGGCACCATCGCCGACCTCGTGGTCGCCGGCGAAATCGACATGGTGTTCAACACCCCGTCCGGCGGCGAGGCCCGCAGCGACGGGTATGAACTCCGCGCCGCCGCCACGTCCATCGGCATCCCCTGCATCACCACCGTGGCCGAGTTCAACGCCGCGGTGCAGGCCATCGAGGCCCTGCGCACCTACGCCTGGTCCGTGACCAGCCTGCAGGAGCATGCCGCAGCGCTCGTTGCGTCGCAGGAGGCAGCCCTGCAGAAGGCCGCGCAGAGCCCGGCAGCGCAGAATGCCTGAGGCAGGGAACACCGCCGCAGGCGAAGGCGTTGCCCCAGGCGCCGGCCGGGAGTCGTTCGGCTCCCGGCTGGGCCGGGCCATGGCGGACCGCGGCCCGCTGTGCGTCGGGATTGACCCCCATCCCGCCCTCCTGGGCAGCTGGGGCCTGAACGACGACGCCGCCGGCCTGAGGCGCTTTTCGCTCACCGCACTGGAGGCCGTGGCTTCGCTCGCTGCCGCGGTCAAGCCGCAGGTGGCGCTGTACGAACGGCACGGGTCGGCAGGCATGGCAGTCCTCGAAGAGGTTCTCGCCACGGCCCGTGACGAGGGCGTGCTCACCATCGCCGACGCCAAGCGCGGCGACATCGGGTCCACGATGGCCGCGTACGCCGACGCGTGGCTCCGTGACGGCTCTGCCCTCGCCGCGGATTCCGTGACGCTGAGCCCGTACCTGGGCTTCGAGTCCCTCCGTCCGGCACTGGATCTTGCTGCCGAGCACGGCCGGGGCGTGTTTGTCCTCGCGCTGACGTCCAACCCCGAGGGCGCCTCGGTGCAGCACGTGGGCGGAAGCGATTCCGTGGCACGCCGGATCGTTGAGGCCGCCGCCGCGGAAAACGAACGCTACTCCGGGCCGCTGGGCTCGGTGGGCCTCGTGGTGGGAGCCACGGTGGGCACCGCGCTGGCTGACCTGCAGCTTGACCTGGGTGCCGTCCACGGCCCGATCCTCGCGCCGGGCCTGGGCGCGCAGGGGGCAACCCCGGCTGACCTGCGCCGGACGTTCGGCACCGCTTATCCCCAGGTCCTGGGAACGTCCAGCCGCGACATCCTCAAAGCCGGCCCCGGCGTCCGCGAGCTGACGGAGGCGGCGGAGCGCACGCTCGACGGACTCCGCTCCGAATAGTCCATTGATTTCTTCGGCCGGCAGGGAGTAGGTTCAGGACAAATCCGTGGCTGCTCCAACGCCGCCGGCCGCGGATCCGTTGGCTGACCCCAGGGGAAATGACCGTGAGCTTGCGACCCTTGTCACCGCAGGAACGTTCCGACGCACTCAGGAAGGCCGCGGCGGCAAGGGCTGCCAGGGCCTCGGCCAAGGAGCGGCTTAAATCCGGAGAGCTGACCGTGGCCCAGATCCTGGACTCCGGCGGCACCGAGGAGGCCATAGCGCGCATGCGCGTATCGGAACTCCTCGAGGCCCTGCCGGGCATCGGGAAGGTCCGGGCAGCGGCCATCATGGACAGCCTCGGCATCGCCGCGTCCCGCAGGGTCCGCGGGCTGGGCATCCACCAGCGCCGGGCGCTGGTAGATTTTATGAACGAGAAATAGCTTCATCCGAACAGAGTCATCTGTAGACCGTCCAAAGGAATACGTGAGCAACAAACCCGGACTGACAGTCCTCGCTGGTCCTACGGCTGTTGGCAAAGGCACCGTGTCCACCTATATCCGCGACAACTATCCCGAAGTCTGGCTGTCCGTCTCAGCCACCACCCGGGCCCCGCGGCCCGGCGAGATTGACGGTGTGCACTACTACTTCAAGTCCAAGGAAGAGTTCGAGTCCCTGGTGGCTGCCGGCGAATTCCTGGAGTGGGCCGTGGTGCATGGGCAGAACACCTACGGGACCCTGAAGAGCACCGTCAACCAGGCCATCGCCGAGGGCCGCTCCGTGCTGCTGGAGATCGACCTGCAGGGGGCACGCCAGGTGAAGCAGGCCGTTCCGGATGCCCAGTTCGTGTTCCTGGCACCGCCCAGCTGGGAAGAATTGGTCCGCCGGCTGGTGGGCCGGGGCACGGAATCGGCCGAGGAACAGCAGCGCCGGCTGGAAACCGGTAAAGTAGAACTTGCTGCTGAACCGGAGTTCGACCACACCGTCATCAATGACGACGTCCGCCGGGCAGCGGACGAGCTTGTTTCACTCATGGGGCTGACCCCGCATCCGCGCCAGCCGCAGACGCCATCAGCCCGCTAGAAATTTGGAGAATTCGTGTCCACGAACCTTGAAGGCATCATCAACCCGCCGATCGATTCGCTGCTTGAGGCAGCCGATTCCAAGTACGGACTGGTGATCTTCGGTGCCAAGCGTGCACGCCAGATCAATGCCTACTACGCACAGCTCCACGAGGGCCTGTTCGAGTATGTTGGCCCGCTGGTTGACACCAAGCTGAACGAGAAGTCGCTGTCCATCGCCCTGCGCGAGATCAACGAGGGCAAGCTGGTTTCCACGCCGATCGAAGCTGCAGAGTAACCTCCGCAGAGTAAACAGACTGCCTGCTGACGGAGTTCACGTGCGCATAGTCCTCGGAGTCGGGGGAGGGATCGCCGCCTACAAGGTGGCATTGCTCCTCCGGCTTTTTACTGAAGCCGGCCATGACGTCACCGTCATTCCCACGGAGGCAGCCACTCGCTTTGTCGGAGTGGCCACCTGGGAGGCGCTGTCCGGGAACCCGGTGACCAACAGCGTCTTCGACGACGTGGACCAGGTGAAGCACGTCCGCCTGGGCCACGAGGCAGACCTCATTGTGGTGGCCCCCGCCACGGCCGATCTCCTGGCCCGTGCCGCCACCGGCCAGGCCAATGACCTGCTCACCAACACGCTTCTCATGGCAAGTGGGCCGGTGCTGTTTGCCCCGGCCATGCACACCGAGATGTGGCAGCACGCGGCCACCCAGGCCAACGTCGAAACTCTGCGCAGCCGTGGCGTGACCGTCCTGGAACCCGCCAGCGGACGGCTCACCGGCAGCGACTCCGGCCCCGGCCGGCTGCCCGAGCCCGAAGCCATCTTCGACGCCGCCATGGCACTCTCCCAGTCCGCAGACGGAACCTCAACCGGGCCGCTGTTCCCGCTGGCCGGCCGCACCGTGACCATCAGCGCCGGCGGCACCCGGGAGCCGCTGGACCCCGTCCGGTTCCTGGGCAACCGCTCCTCCGGCAAACAGGGCGTGGCGCTGGCCGCTGCCGCCCGCGACGCCGGAGCCACCGTGCGGCTCGTGGCAGCCCATATGGAAGTGCCCGCACCGCCCGGGGTCGAACTCATCGCCGTCGAAACGGCCCTGCAGCTCCGCGAAGCCATGTTGGCAGCGGCAACCGATTCCGACGTCGTCATCATGGCGGCGGCGGTGGCCGACTTCCGGCCGGCGGAGGTGTCCGGAAGCAAGATCAAGAAGCGGGACGACACCGCCGACCCCGTGATCACGCTGGTCCGCAATCCCGACATCCTGCACGAGCTCGTCCAGGTCCGCGACGCCGCAGACAGCAGCCAGCTCGTGGTGGGCTTTGCCGCCGAGACCGGGGATGAACAGGGTGACGTGCTGTCCTACGCGGAGGCAAAGCTCAAGCGCAAGGGTTGCGACCTGCTGGTGGTGAACCACGTGGGCGCTGACAAGGTCTTTGGCCAGGACCACAACTCCGTGGTCATCCTCTCGCGGGCCGGTTCCGAGCCCCAGTTGGCCGCCGGCTCCAAGCAGGACGTCGCCGCCATTGTCATTGACCGCGTCGGCTCCGAACTGAGCCGGGTCTTTCCGCGAACCTGACGGGCGTAAGCAACGTCTCCTTAGCATGGGGACACACGCTGCCGCCCCTCCGTTTGCCAACCAGTAAGGTAGTTGAGTGACTTTACCGCTGCACATTCCAGAATCCCACGGGTCCGCACCCGCCTCGCTTCGGCTCTTCACCTCGGAGTCGGTAACTGAAGGGCACCCGGACAAGATCTGTGACCAGATCAGTGATGCGATTTTGGACGCCCTGCTGGACAAGGACCCCGAGTCCCGTGTCGCCGTCGAGACCATGGCCACCACCGGCCTGGTCCACGTGGCCGGCGAAGTGACCACCGACGCGTACGTCGAAATCCCCCAGATCGTCCGCGAGACCATCCTGGGCATCGGCTACGACTCCTCCGCCAACGGCTTCGACGGCGCACGCTGCGGCGTCTCCGTCTCGATCGGACAGCAGTCCAACGACATCGCCGGCGGCGTCTTCAATTCCCTGGAAGCCCGCGAGGGCCGCCAGGAGGACGACTACGACCTTCAGGGCGCCGGCGACCAGGGCCTGATGTTCGGCTACGCCAGCGACGAAACCCCGTCCTACATGCCGACGCCGATCTGGATTGCGCACCGCCTCTCCGAGCGGCTCACCGAGGTCCGCAAGAACGGCGAACTCGCCTACCTCCGCCCGGACGGCAAGACCCAGGCCACCATCGGGTACGACGGCGACCGGCCGGTTTCGGTCGAGACCATCGTGATCTCCAGCCAGCACGCCGACGGCTTCAGCCTTGAGCAGCTGCGGGCCGACCTCGCGACGCACGTCATCGACCCCGTCCTTGCCCTCGCGGACCTCGACATTTCGCGCACCAACAACATCCTGAACCCGGCCGGCGCTTTCGTGATCGGCGGCCCGGTGGGCGACGCCGGACTCACCGGCCGCAAGATCATCGTGGACACCTACGGCGGTATGGCCCGCCACGGCGGCGGCGCCTTCTCCGGCAAGGACCCGTCCAAGGTGGACCGCTCCGCAGCGTACGCCATGCGCTGGGTTGCCAAGAACGTGGTGGCAGCGGGACTCGCCAAGCGTGCAGAGATCCAGATCGCCTACGCGATCGGCCAGGCGCGCCCGGTAGGAACCTACGTCGAGACGTTCGGGACCGAGACCGTCGACCCGGCAAAGATCAGCGCCGCGATTGCGGAGATTTTCGATCTGCGCCCCCGTGCCATCATCGATGCCCTGGACCTCAAGCGTCCCATCTATGCCAAGACGGCCGCCCACGGCCACTTCGGCCGGGACGATCCGGACTTCACCTGGGAGCGCCTGGACCGCGTGGATGACCTGAAGGCGTACTTCAACGCCTGAACCGTTCCGTCCGTGGCCCCCAGCACCGGGAATGTCAGACCCGTGTGATTGGCTGATGAGCAGGCCAGGACGGAGGTGAGGCGCCATTTCTGCAAACAGCAAGTCTTCAAACGGCATATCCTCAAACGGCATGTCTTCTAACGGCACCTCCTCGAACGGCCTGCCTTCGCACCCGACGCCGGAGCCGCTGCAGCTGTCACTGCTGCAGGGGTTCCCGGCCACGGCCAGAACCCCCGGCGGCCCGCCGCTGGCCACCGAGCGTCCGGTGGCGCGCGTGCTCATAGAATCGCCGCTGCCGCACCTGGACCGGCCGTTCGACTACAGCGTGCCCGCGGAACTGGATGAGGACGCCCAGCCGGGCGTCCGCGTCCGAGTGAAGTTCAGCGGCCAGGAACTCGGCGGCTACATCCTGGACCGGGTTGAGGAGTCGGACGCCGGCCAGCCCCTCGTCCCGCTGCACATGATCGTTTCGCCGGTCGCCGTCCTGACCCCCGCCCTGCAGGAACTCGCCGGTCGGGTGGCCGCACGCTACGCAGGCACGGTCAGCGATGTGCTGCGCGTGGCTATCCCGCCGCGGGTGGTCAAGGTGGAGAAGGAGCTTGCGGACGTTGAGCCGGGCGGGCCTCCCGCAGCGGATCATGACATGTCAGGCTCCGGATGGACCATGTACCGGAACGGCGCCGCCTTCCTCCGCCACCTTGCGTCCGGAGGATCACCCCGGGCTGCACTGAGTGCGCTGCAGGGGTTCGGCCCGAACGGCTGGCCGCGTCTTATCGCGGAAGCTGTGGCGGCCGTCCGGCAGTCCGGACGCGGCGCAGTCGTCGTCGTTCCCGACTACCGCGACCTGGACCGCGTCCAGGCTGCACTCGAGGACTTGCTGCCCGCCGTTGACGTTGCGCGGCTGACGGCCGACGACGGCCAGACACCCAGGTACCGCAGCTACCTCCGAATACTCAAGGGTTCCGCAGGCGTTGCGGTGGGCACGCGCTCGGCTGCCTTCGCCCCGGTGCAGAACCTCGGACTGGTGGTGTGCTGGGACGACGGCGATGACCTCCACGTCGAACAGCGCTCCCCATACGCCCACACCCGCGAAGTGTTGCTGCTCCGCGCCGAGCAGGAGGGTGCGGCGTGCCTGCTGGCGGGGCACGCGCGCAGCACGGAGGTGCAGCGTCTGGTGGACGCCGGCTGGGCCATGCCAGTGGAAGCCGAACGTACGGTGCTCCGCCGGACGGTTCCCCGGGTCCTCAACACCGCCGACAGCTTTGAGCAGGAACGCGACCCGCTCGCCCGGATGGCCAGACTGCCGGGCGCGGCGTGGCGCACCGCCAAAGAGGCTCTCGAGCGGGGCCCCGTCCTGGTGCAGGTTGCCCGTGCCGGGTACGCGCCGTCGCTGGCGTGTGAAACCTGCCGGGAACCGGCGCGCTGCCCGTCCTGCCAGGGGCCGCTCGCCATCGCGGGCAGCGCCGCTGTTCCGCAATGCCGATGGTGTTCGACGCCGGCACCGGAGTGGCGCTGCGGGCACTGCAACGGCACCCGGCTGCGCCGCGGCGCGGCTGGTGTTCTCCGTACGGCCGAGGAACTGGGCCGGGCATTCCCCGGCAAGGCCGTGGTCACGTCCTCCGGCCAGAACGTCAAGGCCACGGTGCCGGATGCCGGTGCGCTGGTGGTGGCCACCGTGGGTGCCGAGCCGGTGGCTCCAGGCGGTTACGCTGCTGCGCTTCTGCTCGACGGCGACTCCCTGCTGCGCCGGGAGAACCTCCGCGCCGGCGAGGACGCCGTGCGGCGCTGGTTCAACGCCGCCAGCCTGGTCCGGCCGGCCACGGCGGGAGGGATCGTCGTCATCACCGCCGACGACACCGCTGCCGTCGGCGCGCTGCTGCGGTGGGACCCGGCGGGCTATGCCCAGCGTGAGCTGGGGCTGCGCGCCGAGCTGCAGCTGCCTCCGGCGGTAAGGGTAGCCGCCGTCACGGGCGGCAGCACCGCCGTCGGCCATTTCACGGCCTCGGCCACGAGACTTCTTGCCGCCGAGGGCGTGGAACTGCGCGTCGCGGGTCCGGCGCCGCTGCTGCAGACGGCAAGCATCCAAGCCCCCAGCATCCAGGCGCCCGGCCCGGAAAGCGTGGACGTGCGCACGCTGCTGTTCATTCCGTACGCCCAGGCCGCCACCGTGACCAGAGTGCTTCGGGCCACCAAGGCCGCAGGGGCAGCGAAGCGCACCGACGATCCCGTGCAGCTGCGGCTTGACGGGGTTGACGTGCTCTGACGGCTTGACGCTGCCCGGGACTTGCCCGCTACCTCCGGCGCAGTGCGATTACCTCTGCCGCAACGTCCACCAGCTGGCGGGCTGATTCGTCCCAGCTGAACTGGTGTGCGCGCGCCACGGACCGCCGCGAGATGGCCTGCCAGTGCTGACCTTCGGCGAGGCTGCGCACGGCGGCGGCGAACTCCGGCGCGGACTCCGGAGCAACGTAGGTGGCGGCGTCCCCGCCCACCTCGCGGAAGATGGGGATGTCGCTGGCGATGACCGGCGTACCCAAGGCCATGGCCTCCACCAGGGGCAGGCCGTAGCCCTCGGCCTTGGACAGGGTGACCAGAGCGGTGGTGCGGTTCAGCAATGCCGTGTATTCGTCGTCAGTGACGCCGTTGTGGAACACGACGTTCGCGCCGGCGGGGATCTGCGCTTCAAGTTCAGCGCGGCGGTGCGGGGTGATCCGGCTGAGCAGGTGCAGCGTGTAGTCCGGCAGTTCGGCCATCCCGGCGAGCATGGTTTCGACGTTCTTGTAGGGCATGAACGAGCCCATGTAGAGCAGTGACTTCTCCGGCGCCGCATCCGGTTCGCGCGGCTGCTGGGCCGGCTGCGGGGCGTTGCTGACGATCCGCACCGGCCGGCTGGTCAGGCGGTACTTGGCCATCAGGGCCTCGGTGGTCCTGCTGATGGTGGCCACGACGTCGGCACGGTTGAGCAGGAGCCGCTGGGGCCAGAACGCCTTGTGGTACAGGCGCCACAGGACCCGCACCGGGGCCGGCAGGAAGCCCGGCGGTGCCGGGTGTTCGTAGTAGATGAGGTCGTGCAGGGTCAGTACGAGGCCGTACTTGCGTCCCCACGTGCCCATGGTCTGCATGGGGCACACCACCACATCCGCCCCGAGCTGATTGACTTTCCGCGCCACGAAGAGCTCGGCGGGGGAGAGAGGGCTGCTGATGAGCGTGTACGGAACATCGGGAAGCAGGGCCAGCTGCCGGAGGTCGCTGATGAGCATGGATACATCGGCGATCTTTGAGACGGCGGCAATGAGGCTGGAGCCGTAGCGGCTGATCCCGTCGTGGTGGTCCGTCCGGGTGAACCGGGCGTCGATGAGTATCTTCACGCGGGGTGGTCCTTAAGGAAGCGGCGGATGAATCCTGCGGCCGGTTCAGGCGTTTCGTAGTGGATCAGGTGGCCGACGCCCGGGATGACGTCGAGCGTCGCGTCGGGGAGCAGCCCGGCAAGCCGGTGCTGGTCCCGCAGCAGGGCGATCTCGTCCTTTTCGCCCGCGATCAGCAGCACGGGCAGGGTGAGCCGGGACGCGACTTCGGCCACGTTGCTGCTGACGGACGCGGTGAACGATTCCAGCAGGCTGTCGCGGTTAGCGAAAGCGCTGAAGTACGCGTGGTGCTGCCCGTGGATGAACCGCAGCAGGTCCTTGTCCTTCGTCTTCGCCATGGCCATGCTCATCACCCGCACAATGAGCGGGCTGCGGAGCAAGGCCAGGCCGAGCGGGCGGGGGAGCCGTGCGGAGAGGCGGTAGTACAGCACGGCCAGCCGGGTCATGACGCCCTTGGGGCCTTCGAGCGCGGGCGCTGCGATGGGGTTGACCAGTATGAGCGGGCGGACGGCGTCCGGGTGGGCGGCGACGAAGTGGGCGGCCACGATGGACCCGAACGAGTGGCCCAACAGTACGGTGTCCGGCCCGAGACCGAGCGCTGCCATGAAGTCGCTGATGAACCGGCCGTAGCGTTCAACGCTGTGGGCGCCCTCGGTGAACGCCTCCGAGCTGCCGAAGCCGGGAAGGTCGGGCATGATCAGGCGCATCTCCGGCAGCTGGTCAGCCACGCGCAAAAGCCCGTGATGGTCGCCGCGGAAGCCGTGGATGACCAGGATGGTGCGCGTTTCAGGAGTGGTCTTTTCCGGTTCGTACACCCAGTAGGCAACGTTGCTGCCTGCCAGCTGCACGGTGGACGCACGGGTGCGGGCGGCGAGTCCGCTGCTGACGAAGGACGGTGCGGTTACGGGCTCGGAGTCGGCTGTTCTCATCTGCTGGGGGAGTCCTAATTGACGTTGTCGGGGTGGGAGCCGGTACGGTGTCCACGCTCCAGGCCTTCGATGTCAGCCATGTCCAGCGCTGAGAGCTCGAACCCGAACACGTCGAGGTTCTCACGGATCCTGGCGGCGGAGCTGGCCTTGGGGATGGCGACGTTGCCCAGCTGCACCTGCCAGCGCAGGACAACTTGGGCGGCGCTCACCTTGTGTTCGGCCGCCAAGGCGCCGATAACGGGATCCTCCAGGACCTGGCCGCGGCCCAGGGGGCTCCACGCTTCGGTGAGGATTCCCAGCTCGCGGTGCTTTTCCCGGAGCTCCGCCTGCTGCAGCCACGGGTGCAGTTCGATCTGGTTGACGGCCGGTACCACCTCGGCTGTCTCCAGGAGCTGGTCCAGGTGCTGCGGCTGGAAGTTGGACACGCCGATGGCCCGCACTTTGCCCTCGCGGTACAGCGTTTCCAGGGCGCGGTACGTCTCCTGGAACAGTCCCCGCTTCGCACACGGCCAGTGGATCAGGTACATGTCCACGTATTCCAGGCCGAGGTTGATCATGGACCTGTCGAAGGCCCGCAGAGTGGCGTCATAGCCGTGGTCGTCGTTCCAGACCTTGGTGGTGATGAACAGGTCCTCGCGGGATGTACTGTGCGCGGCCTCTCCGGAACCCCCGGCGGCGGCTTCCGTGGCGAACAGGTCCACCAGGCCGCGCGCTACCCCGGATTCGTTCCCGTACATGGCCGCCGTGTCGAAGTGCCGGTACCCGGCTTCCAGGGCGGTCGCCACCAGGTTGGCGGTGTCTTTCGGCGGAACCTTGTAGAGCCCGAAACCCAACTGGTCGATCAGCACGCCGTTGTTCAGGCTGAGCCGGGGTGAGGTAGTCATGGATACGACTCTACCGATACCGTGCCGCCACGGGTGTGACCGGCAGGCGCAGTGGCAGCCCCTGCCGCAGGAGTTCAGCCCCAGCAGAGACAGAAGGGGTGGCCGGCGGGGTCCGCGTACACCTGGAAGCCCTCGGCGGAGGTGATGTCCTCCGCGGTCTTGAGCAGGCGTGCCCCGAGGGATATCGCCTCGTCGTGGGCGGTCGCTACGTCCTCCACATAGAGGTCAAGGTGGATCTGCTGCGGGTTGCCGTCGGGCCATTCCGGCGGTACGTGGTTGGGCGCAAGCTGAAAGCCCAAACGCGGTTTCCCGTCGACGCTTACCGTGTGCCAGTCGTCCTCCGCGTCCACGGTACCTCCCAGCAGGCCGGCCCAGAAGGCGCTCTCAGCAGGAAGGTCGGCCGCGTCGAACACGACGATCTCTCGGGTGACTTTCATGCGGTCATCCTTGCACGCCTGCCTTGAATTTCCGAGAGCTTTCCACCGGTTGCCGTTCAGTTCCCGCCCTCGAAGCTCACGAGCCGCCGGGCCGAGGCCTCGTCCAGGATCAGGTCCGTCGCCAGCCCGGCCGCCAGTGCCCCGCGGAGCCCGTTGATCTTGGACGCGCCGGACACCACGCAGATCCGGCGGCGCACCTGTCGGAGCTGGTCCAGCGACGGGCCCGTGGAGCGTTCATTCAGGGTGATGCCGCCGGAGGAGCCGTCGCCGCGGAAGAATACCGTGGCCACGTCCCCGACGACGTCGGACTCGGCCAGGGTCGCCAGATCGTCCTCGTCGAGGTAACCGCCGGCGTATACGTGGCTGGGATAGTCGGCGTCCACCGAGCCCACGCCGAAGATCGCGATGCTCATGCGGGACTGCAGCTCGAGGATGCGCTGCACGCTCCGCTCATTCCACATCGCGGTCTTGGTGGCGGCATGGTCGAAGAAGGCCGGCACGGGAAACTGTTCAACCCGCGCCCCATAGGCGCTGCCGAAGCGCCGCATGATGTCGCTGGCGTAGGTGATGCCGGTGGTCTGCATGTTGCCCGCTCCGTTCAGTTGCACCACCACGCTGTCGTGGGTGATCTTGCGCGTGAGGTGCCGGCTCACCGCGCTGAGGGTGGCTCCCCAAGCCACGCCGATGATCGCGTTGGAGTCCACGAGGGGGCCAATGGTGCGGGCCGCCTGCATGGCCACGCGGTCCAGCGTCTCCGCCTCATTCAGCGTGTCCAGGACGGGCACCACGTGCACATCCACCCTGTAGTGCGCCCGGATCAGCCGCTCCAGCTCCGGGCCCGTATCGAGCGGACTGCGGATCTGGATCTGCACCAGCCCCGTCTCCCTGGCGGTTGCCAGGAGCCTGGAAACCGTGGAGCGGGAGGTCCGCAGTTCCCGGGCGATGGCGTCCATGGTGAGGTCCTGCATGTAGTACAGCTGGGCGGCGCGGAGCGCTTCGTTGTGCCGGGGACGGGGCATGCATGGTTCCGTTCTGCACGTTTGTGCATAGTGCTTGACGTCATTTTCCAATAATTCAAACAATAGTGGTGAACGGCCCCGCACCTTTCGGTGCGCCGCCTGCAACAAGCCTTTCCGAACCAAACCCAAAGGAGCAGATTTGGGACTCAAGGATTCATCCGGCCATACCAACAGCGCCGCCGGCCGCGGCGCGGAGCGCGAGTCCGTCTCCCGGTTGCGCCGCAGGCCCAACGCCCGGGTCCTGATCATCGGCGGCGGCATCAACGGCGTCGGAACATTCCGCGACCTCGCCCTGCAGGGCGCCGACGTGGCGCTGGTGGAGCGCGGCGACTACTGCCAGGGCGCCAGCGGCGCCTCGTCGCACATGATCCACGGCGGCATCCGCTACCTGGAAAACGGCGAGTTCCGCCTGGTCCGGGAATCCGTGGTTGAGCGCAACCGGCTCCTGCGGATCGCTCCCCACTATGTGAAGCCGCTGCAGACCACCATTCCGATCTTCAGCACATTCTCCGGTGTCCTGGCCGCGCCCCTGCGGTTTCTGACCCACAAGCAGCAGGGCAAGCCGAAGGAGCGCGGCGCGTTCCTGATCAAGCTTGGACTCAGCCTTTATGATTCCTTCTCCCGCGACGGCGGCAGCGTCCCGCGTCACCAGTTCCGCACAAGGCCGGCGGCGCTGGCCGAACTCCCGATGCTGCACGCCGGCGTCAAATACACGGCCACCTACTTCGACGCGTCCGTGCACAACCCCGAGCGGCTCACCCTGGATGTCCTGCAGGACGGCGAGAAGGCCGGCGGCCGGGCAAGCAACTACCTGTCCCTCGCGTCCGTCAGGTCCAATGCAGACGGTTCCAGCACCGCGACGCTCCGGGATGAACTGACCGGCGAGGAGTTCGCCTTCACCGCGGACGTCATCGTCAACACCACCGGCGCGTGGGTGGACCTCACCAACCAGGCCATGGGCGCGCCCACCACGTTCATGGGCGGGACGAAGGGCTCGCACATCGTCCTGGACCACCCGGGCCTGCTCGCAGCCTGCAAGGGCAGGGAGATCTTCTTCGAACACACTGACGGCCGGATCGTGCTGATCTACCCCATGGGCGACCGCGTGCTGGTGGGAACCACCGACGTCGACGCCGACATGTCCGAAGCCGCCGTGTGCACCGACGCGGAGATCGACTACTTCTTCGACCTCATCGGCCATGTCTTCCCCGACATTGCCGTGAACCGCGGACAGATCGTCTACACGTTCTCTGGTGTGCGTCCGCTGCCCCGGCACGACGCCACCCAGCCGGGGTTCGTTTCCCGGGACTATCGCATCGAACGGCGAGCGCCGGAAGCCGGCGGCAGCGGCGCCGTCGTCCTCAGCCTCGTGGGCGGCAAGTGGACCACCTTCCGTGCCCTGGCCGAACACCTGGCAGATGACGTCCTCGCCGAACTGGGAACGGAACGGAAAATTTCGACGGCGAAACTCGCCATCGGCGGCGGCGCCGGGTTCCCGGACAGCGAGGCCGGGATCCAGAAGTGGATCAAGGCGCATATGACTGCAGCCCGCGACGCCGACCGGACCGCCGGCCTCCTCACCAGGTACGGCACCCGTGCCGAGGAAGTCATCACCTATCTCGACGCCGGCCGCGACCGCCTGCTGCGCTCCACTCGGGAACTGAGTGTCAGGGAACTGCACTTCATGGCGGCCCACGAACAGATCGGGCACCTCGTTGACGTCCTGATCCGGCGCACGTCCTTGGCCTTCCGCGGCCTGGTCACCGGGGAACTGCTTAACGAAGTGGCCGAAGCCTTGGCCGAACCGCTCGGCTGGGATGCGGCAGGGGTTGCCGCTGAGATCAACCACGCGCAGGAGGTGCTGAAGCGATACCACGGCGTCGAAGTCCACAGCCTCGTCGCTTAGCGGGAACCGTCCTTCAATCACGCGAAGGACTGACAACAGAAAATAGAGGAGTCAAAGATGTCTCTTGGATTGGTTTTTCTTTCCGAAGTATTCGGAACCGCGATGCTGACGCTGCTGGGTTGCGGCGTGGTGGCCAACGTCGCACTCAAAGGCACGAAGGGCAACAACGGCGGATTCCTGATGGTGACCTGGGGATGGGGCATCGCCGTCTTCGCCGGTGTCTACGTCGCCGCCAGGTCGGGCTCGCACCTGAACCCCGCCGTCACGCTTGGCCTTCTATTGAACGGCAAACCGGAGTACGCCTCCGGCGTTCCGGTGGACTTTGCCTCCACGCTCACGTATTTCGGCGGTGAAATGACCGGCGCCTTCGTGGGCGCCGTGCTGGCCTGGCTTGCGCACAAGCAGCACTTCGACGCCGAACCCGAGCCCGCGAACAAACTCGGCGTCTTCTCCACCGGCCCCGCCATCCGGTCCACGCCGTGGAACCTGGTCACGGAAATCATCGGCACCTTCGTGCTTGTGTTCGTCATCCTCACGTTCGGCGGAACGCCGTCGGGGCTTGGCCCGTTTGCGGTGGCACTTCTCGTCGTCGGAATCGGTGTCTCGCTGGGCGGACCCACCGGCTACGCCATCAACCCCGCCCGTGATCTCGGGCCACGGATCGCGCACGCGATCCTGCCCATCAAGGGCAAGGGATCCAGCGACTGGAGCTACTCCTGGATCCCGGTGGTCGGACCGCTCATTGGTGGCGCGCTGGCCGGCCTGGTGGGGTACCTCCCCATCGTGTTCACGGCGGCCACCTAGCGCGGCATCCGGGCCGCCGCTCCTAATTTCGAAACCATATCCATAACCACATCTGTTCAACGAGAAGCACAACGACAAGGACGTCATCATGAGCCAATACGTAATTGCCATCGACCAGGGCACCACCAGCACCCGCGCCATTGTCTTCGACCAGAGCGGCAGCATCGTGTCCTCCGGCCAGATGGAACACGAGCAGATCTTCCCGCAGGCCGGCTGGGTGGAGCACGATCCCGCGGAGATCTGGGACAACACCCGCGAGGTCATCGGCTCCGCCCTGTCCAAGGCGAACCTGACCCGGCACGATATTGCCGCCGTCGGCATCACCAACCAGCGCGAAACAGCGGTGGTCTGGGATAAGACCACCGGCAAGCCGATCTACAACGCGATCGTGTGGCAGGACACGCGCACCCAGCCGATCGTCGACGAACTGGCGAAGGATGGGGGAGCGGACCGGTTCAAGCAGAAGGTCGGTCTGCCACTGGCCACGTACTTCTCCGGAACCAAGATCAAGTGGATCCTGGACAACGTCGACGGTGCGCGGGAGAAGGCCGAGGCCGGGGATCTGGTCTTCGGCAACACTGACTGCTGGGTGCTGTGGAACCTCACCGGCGGGGTGGACGGCGGAGTGCACGTCACCGATGTCACCAACGCTTCGCGGACCATGTTCATGGACCTCGACACGCTGTCCTGGGACCAGGAAATCCTGGATGCCTTCGGCGTTCCTGCCTCGATGATGCCCGCCATCAAGTCCTCCTCGGAGGTCTACGGCACGGTGCACACCTCGCAGCTGCTGCGGGAGGTCCCGGTGGCCGGCATCCTCGGCGACCAGCAGGCCGCCACCTTCGGCCAGGCGGCGTTTGAGACCGGTGAAGCGAAAAACACCTACGGCACCGGATGCTTCCTGATCTTCAACACCGGCGAGGAGATTGTGCACTCCAAGAACGGGCTGCTGACCACCGTCGGCTACAAGCTGGGGGACGCTGCCCCGCACTATGCCCTGGAAGGGTCGATCGCCGTGACCGGTTCGCTCATCCAGTGGCTGCGCGACAACCTGAACATGATCAGCAGCGCCCCCGAGGTGGAGACACTCGCTGCCTCGGTGAAGGACAACGGCGGCGTGTACATCGTTCCCGCGTTTTCCGGACTCTTCGCACCCTACTGGCGCTCGGACGCCAGGGGCGCCATCGTCGGCCTGACCAGGTTCGTTAATAAGAGCCACATCGCCCGGGCAGCGCTCGAGGCCACGGCCTTCCAGACGCGCGAGGTTTTGGATGCTGTCAACGCTGATTCGGGCGTTCCGCTCACAGAACTGAAGGTCGACGGCGGGATGGTCGCCAATGATGCCCTCATGCAGTTCCAAGCGGACATCCTCGGCGTGCCGGTCATCCGCCCGAAGGTGGTGGAAACCACGGCTCTTGGTGCGGCGTACGCGGCCGGGCTCGCCGTCGGTTTCTGGAAGGACCTCGGCGAGCTGTCCGCCAACTGGTCGGAGGACAAGCGCTGGGAGCCGAACCTGGATACAGAGGAGCGGGAACGGCAGCTGCGGCTCTGGAGGAAAGCGGTCACCAAGTCCATGGACTGGGTTGACGCGGACGTGAGGTAGGTCTAGCTTCCCAAAAAAGGGCCGGTGACTCCCGCCCGCCCGTCCCCGGCTGCTCCCAACACTCGCAAGCTCGTGTCGGGGCCCTCGCAGCCGTGGGCGCACCCGGGTGCCCACCACCATGGCGGGGAGTCACCGGCCCTTTTTCGGCCATTGACGGGTGTGAGGGTGCGCTAAAGTAGGTGTATGCGTGCGATCCTTCTGCTTAGCTAGCCGCTTGGTATCCCGAACAAATACGGATTATCGAGCGGCCGCCCCTCCATGTCGAGGGGCTTTTGTGTGTCCGGGGAGACCTTCCCGGCAGGCGGCGGGGATCAGACCGTTGTGACAGGACAGAGGTCATGACAGAACAGAAGAGGGCATCAGTGAGCGTTCAGCCGGAGACCGAAACCGGAACAGCAGCAGGTGGAGCGGAGACGCCCGAAGAGGGCGCGTACAGCTTCGCGGCGATGGAGGCCCGGTGGCCGCAGGTGTGGGAAGACCTAAAGGTTTTCACCCCCGCCGACGACGGATCCCGGGAACGCCGCTACGTCCTGGACATGTTCCCGTACCCGTCCGGCGACCTTCACATGGGCCACGCCGAGGCCTTTGCCATGGGCGACGTGGTGGCGCGCTACCTGCGGCAGCAGGGATACGATGTGCTGCACCCGATCGGCTGGGACTCGTTTGGGCTCCCCGCGGAAAACGCGGCCATCAAGCGCAACGCCCACCCGAGCGAGTGGACCTACGCCAACATCGACACGCAGGCCGCCTCCTTTAAGCGCTACGCGATCTCCGCTGACTGGTCCCGTCGGCTGCACACCTCCGACCCGGAGTACTACCGCTGGACGCAGTGGCTGTTCAAGCGCTTCTACGAACGCGGCCTTGCCTACCGCAAGGACCACCCGGTCAACTGGTGCCCGAAGGACCAGACCGTTCTGGCCAACGAACAGGTAGTCAACGGAGCCTGCGAACGCTGCGGCACCGCGGTGACCAAAAAGTCGCTGAACCAGTGGTACTTCAAGATCACCGAGTACGCCGACCGGCTGCTGGATGACATGGAGCAGCTTCGCGGCCACTGGCCCGAGCGGGTTCTGGCCATGCAGAAGAACTGGATCGGCCGCTCCGAGGGCGCCCACGTCAACTTCGTCATCGAAGCCGACGGCGGCAAGCCCGCCAAGGACGTCACCGTCTTCACCACGCGCCCGGACACGCTGTACGGCGCCACGTTCTTCGTGGTCGCGGCCGACGCCCCGCTGGCCTTGGAACTGGTCACCGAGAAACACGCCTCCGCCCTTGACGATTACCTGGACAAGGTCAAGGCGCTGTCGGAAATTGAACGCCAGTCCACCGAGCGCGAAAAAACGGGCGTCTTCACCGGCCGCTACGCCATCAACCCGCTCAACGGCGAGAAGCTGCCCGTCTGGGCTGCCGACTACGTCCTGGCCGATTACGGCACGGGCGCCATCATGGCCGTTCCCGCACACGACCAGCGTGACCTCGACTTCGCCAAGGAATTCGGTCTCCCCGTGCGTGCGGTGCTCGACACCGGCGAGGAGGACCCGGCCGTGTCCGGCACTGCCACGGCCGGCGAAGGCACGCTCATCAACTCGGGTTCGCTCAACGGAATGCCCAAGAGCGAGGCCATCCCGGAGGCCATTCGGATCCTTGAGGAACAGGGCACCGGCGAGAAGTTCGTCAACTTCCGGCTGCGCGACTGGCTGCTGAGCCGCCAGCGCTTCTGGGGCACGCCCATTCCGATCATCCACTGCCCCGCCTGCGGTGAGGTGCCGGTCCCGGACGAGCAGCTGCCCGTCGAATTGCCGGCCGACCTGCGCGGCGAGGACCTGGCCCCGAAAGGCACGTCGCCGCTGGCCGCGGCCGAGGCCTGGGTCAATGTCGAATGCCCCAACTGCCACGGACCGGCGCGCCGGGACACGGACACCATGGACACTTTCGTTGACTCGTCCTGGTACTTCCTGCGCTTCGTCTCGCCGCACTACACCGAAGGCCCGTTCGATCCCGAAAAGATCAACGACTGGATGCCCGTCGGCCAGTACGTGGGCGGCGTGGAGCATGCCATCCTGCACCTGCTGTACGCACGGTTCTTCACCAAGGTCATCAATGACCTCGGCCTCATTGAGGCCAACGAACCGTTCAGCGCCCTGCTCAACCAGGGCCAGGTGCTGAATGGCGGCAAGGCCATGAGCAAGTCGCTGGGCAACGGTGTTGACCTGGGCGAGCAGCTGGACAAGTTCGGCGTCGACGCCGTCCGGCTCACCATGATCTTTGCCTCCCCGCCCGAAGACGACGTCGACTGGGCGGATGTATCGCCGTCGGGGTCCGCGAAGTTCCTGGCCCGCGCCTGGCGTCTCGGTCAGGACGTGTCCAGCGCCCCCGGCGTTGACTTCAGCACCGGCGACCGTGCGCTGCGTTCGGTCACGCACAGGACCATCGCTGACGCTGCGGAGCTGCTGGACAACAACAAGTTCAACGTCGTGGTGGCCAAGCTGATGGAACTGGTCAACGCCACACGCAAGACCATCGACTCCGGCGCCGGCGGTGCCGATCCGGCCGTCCGTGAAGCCGCGGAGGCAGTGGCCGTCATCCTGAGCCTCTTCGCGCCGTACACGGCGGAGGACCTGTGGAACGTCCTCGGGCACCCGGCGTCGGTGGCCAACGCCGGCTGGCCTTCGCACGACGACGCCCTTCTGGTGCAGGAGACCATCACCGCGGTGGTCCAGGTCCAGGGCAAGGTCAGGGACCGGCTCGAGGTCTCCCCGGCCATCTCCGAGGACGAGCTGCGAGAGCTTGCGCTGGCGTCCGAGAACGTCCAGCGGGCCCTCGACGGCCGGGGCATCCGGACCGTGATTGTCCGTGCCCCTAAACTGGTGAACATCGTCCCGGCCTAACGGGAGCGACTGACCGGCCGGGTTCCGGCCGCCGGCACTGCCGGCGGCCGGAAACAACTGCAGGAGGTGTGCCCTGATTGACCGCGAACCGGCAGCCTGGCTGTGGTTGAAGGAGCACCTGGTCCGTCTCCGCCAGGCCACCAGGCCGGGTCAGGCCCCGCCCACGGGTGAGCCCGCCGTCGTCGTCCGCACTGCCGTGGTGACGGACTCCGCCGCCGCCCTGCCCGCCGACTGGGTGCGGGCCTTCTCCATCAACGGCCGGCTGGCCGTCATCCCCATGCCCGTCATGGTGGGTGAGGAGATCTACGGCGAGGGCCGGGATGACATCGCCGGTACCATCGCCGTAGCCCTGGCCGCCGCGACGCCCGTAAAGACCTCCCGGCCGTCGCCGGGGCAGTTTGAGCAGGCCTATCTGGCCGCCGAACGGCAGGGCTTTGAGTCCGTTGTGTCCATTCATATTTCCGGAGGCCTATCCGGCACCGCTGATGCCGCCCGCCTCGCTGCCGGCCGGGTGAAGATCCCCGTGGAGGTGCTGGACACCCGCACCGTGGGAATGGCACAGGGACTCGCCGTCCAGAGCGCCGTGGTGGCAGCGGCGGACGGCCGCGATGCCAGCGAAGTGCGCCGGCTCGCCGAGGAACGCGCGGCGAGGTCCAAAGTGTATTTCTACGTGCCCAGCCTGGAACAGTTGCGGCGTGGCGGACGCATCGGCGCTGCAGCCTCCCTGGTCGGGGCCATGCTCGCCATCAAACCACTTCTCGCGGTCGACGACGGCAAGATCGTTCCGCTGGAAAAGGTCCGCTCCGCCGCGAAAGCCATTGCCCGGCTTGAGGAGATCGTGGTGGCGGAGGCCGCCGGGCGGCCTCGGGGGGAGGCACGGCTCGCCATCCACCACTTTGGAAACCAGCCCGAGGCCGAGATGCTCGCAGCCCGGCTTGCGGCGAAGCTCCCGGCCATTCCGCCGGCCCAGATCAGCTCCCTGCCTGCCGTCCTGGCGGCGCACGCCGGGCTTGGCGTCCTCGCGGTGATCGTGGGGGAGAGCAGCTCGTCGGTTGCCGGTTGCCTCGCCGCCGATGCCGGTGGCACTGAGGCCGCATCCTGAACCTTCGCAGGGTGCGCCCGAAGCCCTGATCCGGTTCCTGTACAGCGCCCCTTGTACCGCGCTTCTGTGGGCGGCGTTTAATGTCGGTGCCCGTGCGATGCTTTCGGCAGGAAGGACAGTGCAGTTGTGGAGGCGGTGAAGGCAGTCGGTGCTTCCTTCTCGGCGCTTGCTGTTTTGGCCCGCCGCGGACGGGCGGCGCGCTGGTGACTGGTGCTGGCGCCGGTCCGAATGTACTTGTCCCGGGTCAGGTGGACCCTTTGCAGGAGCGGGCGGATGCGTGCCTGGACGGGCTGGCGGAGGCGGCCAGGCTCGAGGCCCGGGTGGCCGCGTTGAAAGTCCATCTCGTTGCCGAGTATGACAACACTTCCGCGGCATTGGCGGCGCCGGCTGAGAGCCTGCGGGACCGTGAGGTCCGGCAGATGTCTGTGACTGCGCCGGTGGCGTGTGCGCTGACGGTGAGTGAAAGGTCGGCGGCACGGTTCCTGGCTGAATCCGCCACGCTAAGCACGGGCCTGCCCTTGACGCTGGCCGCGCTCAGGGCGGGGACCCTGTCCTGGCAGCACGCCCGGGTGATGTGCGATGAAACAGACGGCCTGGACCTGGCCGCTGCAGCCGCATTTGAGGCGCATTTCCTGGACCCTGACGCGCCCAACGCGGCGCGAGGCTGCCCGGCCGGGGAACTGACGTCAGGCAGGTTCCGGGCCAAGGCGCGGTACTGGCGGGAGCGGCACCATCCCGTCGGCATCGAAACCCGCCACCGCAACAGTGCGAAGGACCGCCGGCTGGAGTATGCGCCGGACCGGGACGGCATGGCCTGGCTGTCCGCATATCTGCCCGCGGACCAGGCTGCCGGGATCTGGGACCGCGCCACCACCGCCGCCCGCGCCCTGCAGGGCCCGACCGAGTCCCGGACCCTGACCCAGCTACGCGTGGACGTCGCCGCCGCGTGGCTGCTCGGCCCAGCTTCGGGAGTTATCCGTGCACCTGGCCACCGGGCGGCAGGATCGTTTCCCGCAGGTTCCCTGCCCGCAGGATCGGCGCCGTCCGGTGAGGAGCAGGCCGGTGGCGTGCCGGCGAGCCCTCTGCAGGCCGGTGAGGTTCCGTCTCCGGCGGCGCAGGTCCTGGTCACGGTTCCGGTGTTCTCGCTGCTCGGCCTGACCGAGGAACCAGCCACAATCGACGGGTACGGGCCGATCCCGCCGTCATGGCCCGCCGGCTCGTCGCCGACGGGGCTACGTCATTCCTGCGGGTCCTCACGGCCCCGCGGGACGGGGCTCCGCTGGAGATCGGACGCACCAGCTACCGGCTCACCAAGCCCATGCGCCAATGGCTCCGGCTCAGAGACGCGCGGTGCACCTTCCCGGCCTGCAACAACCACTCCCTGGACAACGACGCCGACCACATCCTCGCCTGGGCCGCCGGCGGCGCCGGCGTCACGAACCTTGGCCAGCCCTGCCCCAAACACCACAGACTCAAACATCAAACGGCATGGAAACCTGTCGGAGCTACGCCGGACAGGCCGCCCGGCTGGATCTCACCGTCAGGCCGCTCCTACCCCAGCGAACAACAGGACTGGGAACCACCACACTGGCCTCAACCGTCGCTAGGACAGGACTGTCCTGACCCGTCACCTTGGGAAGCTCCCGACGACCTTGACGGTGCTGCTCCGGACGGACCTTGACGATGTTGCGAGCCCGGTGGCTCCCTATGGCAGTGAACCACCGCTGCCAGTGGACCCATGGCCCGCCTGGGCGTCCTCCACAGCAGCGTAGGATGAAGCCTGCCCCACGCCACGGCCGTCGGCGCGGCAAGACAGCTGCCCACGCCTTCGCGGCACGAAACCTGCCTCCAGCCCAAGGTGAAACCAAGATCCTGTTCGCCTTCTCGTCACGCCTAGCAGCGCCTGCCCACCGGTAGTACAGTCTCCCCACCGAGCAAGGAGGCTTTCATGTCAATGCAAGTCCACCACGTCGCCCAGCTTGACCGGGATGTGGCCGACGAAGTCACGAAATGGCTGAAGTACCTGAAGGGCCAGGTGACGAGCGTCCAGTTCCTCACCACCACAATCCCCGATCCCAAGGAACCGGAGAAGTGGCGCGTGCAGTACGAGGCGTACATCACGTACCAGCGGTAGCGGCGCTATCCACATAGGACATGACGGGGCTGTCGGGAGGACTCCCTGCTTCCTAGCGTGGTAGATATGTCACGCCGGACCGCTGGAGCCGCAGCCAGCGCTCAACTGCGCGTTGGTGAGAGGCTCCCCGGTGATGGAGGCGGCTCCGTGCAGCGGAGGGCCACAGATGGGCAGGCGGCCAGAAGGCTGGCCGCCTCGCTTGGGCAGCCTGCCATGCCGGAATCTCCTGTCGATGAAGGGCCCAACCGGCAACAACCGGGCGGCCCTCCAGGACTGCTGGAGGCGGGAACGGGGGTTGGCTTCACCTACGGCCGCCGGGCCGGGTCTCCCGGCTCTGCCGGATCCGCAGCATCCGGCGAAGTGGCCGAACCGCGGTTCCGCTGGCGTCTGGGCGTCCGCGCCGCGGCATTGGTCGGCGTACTGTCTCTGATAGCCGGAGCCTTGTTCTGGTGGCAGGTGGCCGCTAACGGTCCTGTTGTCCTTCCGCTCAGCTCGGTGAGCCATGACGCGGCGGAAAAACCGGCTGGCAGCATTCCTGATCAGGAAGGCAGAGGCCCGGACAATGGCGGTACGGAAAGGAGTGCGCCGGACGGAGAAGGGAACGGCGTTGACCGTAACGATGCTGACGCCACGAGCAATGAGGGGATGCCGGCAGGGAAGGCCGTGGTGCACGTCGCCGGAGCGGTGAAGAAGGCCGGCGTGGTCCGGCTCCCGCGGGGAAGTCGGGTACATGAGGCCATAGCTGCGGCCGGGGGAGCCAGTCCGGAGGCCGACCTCGACCGGCTTAACCTCGCTGCCCTGCTGGAGGACGGCCAGAAAATCTACGTGCCGCGCCGCGGCGAGCCAGCACCAGCCGACAAATCCGCCCCGGCCGCCACATCAGGAGCAGATGCCGCCGAAGGAACTGCCGGGCCCGCAGGCGAGGGCAGCGGAGGCAAGATCAACCTCAATACTGCCACCGCGGAGGAACTCGCTGAGCTGCCCAAGGTTGGCCCCGTATTGGCCCAGCGCATCGTCGACTGGCGCACACAGCAGGGACCCTTCAAGTCCCCTGAGGAACTGGACGCCGTCGACGGAGTGGGCCCCAAAATGCTCGAATCGCTGCTTCCGCTGGTGACCGTCTGAAATGGACAGCAGGAACGGACGCGCGCCGAGCCGATGGCACCGCTATGTCCAGGCGGCTGTGGATTTCCCAAGGGTCGACTCCACGCCGGGTGAACCTTCAGCTGGCGATTCCGCGCCCGCTCATGATCTGCCGTCACAGCCCAAGTCGCGGCCGGGACAAGTGAGTGCGCTCGGGCAAAGGATCCGGGCGGATCTCCGCGAGCGACTGCTGCCGGACGAGCAGGACGCTGCCACAGCCGAACTGAACCGCCGCCGGACCGACCTTCGCCTTGCCCCGCCCGCACTACTGGTGTGGGCAGCCACCATCGCCGGGCCGTGGCTGACGCCGGCAACACACCTGCTTGTGTGGGGCGGTCTCGCCGCTTGGGCCGGAGTGCTGTTCGCCATGGTTCTACGACGGAAGAAAACAGGAGGAAACTGGCGGCGCAGTTTCCTGACCACGCTGACGGCTGCACTCATGCTTGCCGCAGCCTCGACCGCTCATTCGGCAGTGTCGTCGGCCCAGCGCCACGACCAGCAGGTGGCAGGACTGGTCGCCGGACGGGCATCAGTTGTGGCGGAAATAGAGATCACCGGGGCTCCGCGTGCCCTCAAGACGCCCGGCCCCTCCGGGCATGCCGAACGCTGGGCGGTGGGGGCAACGGCTCGGGTACTGACGTCGGGCGGTCAGGTAACTCATGCCCGTCTGACGCTCGTCATCATTGGCGGGCAGGATTGGCAGCACGCCGGCACCGGCCAGGCGCTCCGGGTCACCGGAAAGCTCCGGCCCCCGGACGCCGGCCGGGTGGAGGCGGCGATCCTGAGCGCGTCATCACCGCCGGCCAGGCTCGCAGCGGCTTTGGATTGGCAGCAGGCGCCTGCTGCTCTGGGCGAGCGTTTCGCTTCGGCCGCCGCCTGGCTGGCGCCTGACGCGAGGGGTCTCCTCCCGGGCATGGTCACGGGCGATACCGGAGGCTTGAGCGAGGAACTCGAAGCAGCGATGAAAACCGTGGGCCTGACTCACCTGACGGCCGTCTCCGGCGCCAACTGCAGCCTGATACTTGGCGCCCTGCTATTGGCCGCTCGCTCGCTCCGACTTGCCAGGATTCCGGCCGCAGCCGTCGCTCTCTCCGGCCTCGGCTTGTTCGTTCTCATGGTGGGTCCCGATGCCAGCGTGCTCCGGGCTTCGCTGATGGGCGCTGTTGCTGTCGTGTCCCTGGCAGGCGGCCGGGCCGGCCGAGGACTGAGTTTCCTTTGTCTGGCCGTGATTTCCCTGCTGCTCGTGGAGCCCGAACTGGGCGTCAGCTTCGGATTCCTGCTCTCGGTTCTTGCCACCCTCGGGATCGTTGTGTTGGGCCGGTGCATCATGGGCTGGTTTCCAGCGAGCGTGCCACGCTGGGGGGCGGCTGCCATCGCCGTGCCACTGTCTGCCCAAGTGCTGTGCGGCCCCGTCATCGTGGTGCTGCAGCCGCAGTTTGCGACGTACTCGCTGCTGGCCAACGTGCTGGTTGCCCCACTCGTAGCACCTGTCACCATCCTTGGTACGGCTGCCATGGCGCTCCTTCCCCTCGCCCCGTGGCTGGCGGCAGTACTGATCGGCGTGGCCGGCTTCTTTGCCGGTGGCGTGGCAGCCATCGCCCGGTTCACCGCCAGTCTTCCCGGCGCTGCACCAGCCTGGCCGGAGGGCATGTTCGGGTTGCTGACCATGCTGCTGTTCTCCATTGTGACTTTGCTCGCCCTTTGGATGGCTGCCCATCCCGCCAGGACCGTCAAGCTCGTCCTCGATGCACACGTCGCCACCGCCCGGCTCCTCGACCGGCTGCCGGAGGCCTGGTTCCGCCGCGGCAGCCCCAGCGGCCGTGGGAGACTTAGAGTCTGCAATCTGAACTTCGGGAGGAATCACCAGTGGCCGCTGCCCAGCAACGACCGAAGGCGCCGGCAGCCAATTCGGCGTCCTGGCGGGACGTAACCCCTGCTGGGGTCGTCCTGATCACAGGTCCCGAGGAGTACCTCGGCATCCGGGCGATGGACCGGGTCCGGACACAGGTCCGGGCAGCGGCGCCGGACGTTGAAGTTACCAGGCTCAGTGCCGGAGCGTACGAGCCCGGGGCGTTGGCCATGAATGTCAGTCCGTCACTGTTCGGCGAAAGCAAGCTGATCGAGGTGGACGGCCTCGAAGCGATGAACGACGCCTTCCTGACGGACGCACTGACCTATCTCAAGCACGTGGAACAGGACGCTGTCCTCGTGCTCCGGCACAGTGGCGGAACCCGGGGCAAGAAGCTCCTCGATGCCGTGAAGGCCGGCGGATGGCCGACTGTCGACTGCCAGCCGCTGAAAAAGGATGCGGAAAAGACCGCCTTTGTCACCTCGGAGTTCAAGGCCGCCGGCAGGCGGATCACCCCTGAAGCAGTGCAGTCCTTGGTCAACGCGGTCGGCGCCAACCTCTCAGAGTTGGCGGCGGCATGCAGCCAGCTCATTGCCGACGCCTCCACTGCCGTTGACGCTGACATGGTCGACCGCTATTACGGCGGCAGGGTGGAAGCAACGGCCTTCAAGGTGGCCGATGCCGCGATGGCAGGCAACGGTCCCGTGGCCCTGTCCACACTCCGTCATGCACTGGCGACAGGCGCAGACCCGGTGCCGCTGGTCGCGGCCCTGGCAGCGAAGCTGCGGACCGTCGCCAAGGTCGCCGGCGCCAAGGGCTCGGCAGCGCAGATCGCCAAGCAGTTGGGCATGCAGCCGTGGCTGGTGGAGCAGGCACAGCGGGACGTCCGGAGGTGGACGCCGGAGGGCCTGGCGCGGTCCATCCAGGTCACGGCCGAAGCCGACGCGCAGGTCAAGGGACTGTCGCGTGATCCCGTCTACGCCGTGGAACACGCCGTGACGGTGATAGCGGCTGCCGCCCGCGGCCGCTAGCAATTCTCCGGCAAGGCAGTTCAGACGGGGGTAGTCCAGGCGGGGGCTGTGCAGACAGATCCAGTCGTTGAGCGCAGTCAGCCATAGCGGCCCTGGTGGGCGACCATAAGGGCGGGGTCAGGGACCGCCGTCGGAAGCGCCGCCGTCGGAAGTTAAAAGAGAAGTGGCCGGCACCAATGGTGCCGGCCACAAACATCAGTTCAGATGAACTGGAAAACCTTAGAGTGCGTTGACCTTCTTGGAGATCGCCGACTTGCGGTTTGCAGCGTTGTTCTTGTGCAGAACACCCTTGCTGACAGCCTTGTCCAGCTTACGGCTGGCAGAAACGAGCGCAGTAGTAGCAGCTTCCTTGTCGGAGGACTCAACGGCGGTGTTGACGGCGCGGATGGCCGTCTTCAGCTCAGACTTGACTGCGTTGTTGCGCAGGCGAGCCTTCTCGTTGGTCAGGATGCGCTTCTTCTGGGACTTGATATTTGCCACGTGTGAACTCTCTTTGTAATGCGGAAATGGTCTAGAGGGCTTTCAAGCTGGCCTTGACTGAGCGGCGTGGGGATACCTATGGCGGCCAGCCATCAGTGACCGTCGACCTGCACGGACACACAGCTATGAATCTTAGCAGGTCGGGGCCATTTGTGGCCATTCAGCGCCCGGACGGCGCGCCGAGGTCATTTCCAGCCGTGCAGCCGCCGCAACTCGTCCGCCACCAGCCTAAACTTCTTCCGGTCCAGAACCGACCCCTCGCGCCGGATGTCGGCCGGATGGATCTGCAGGACGCGGTCCAGCTTGGCCTCGCTGGGTCGGCCCTGCCGGTCCCAAGGGCCAATACCGATATCCACATAATCGGGTCGGGCGCGCCGGTGGCCGTCATGGTCCTTGCTGGTCAGCATCAGGCCCAGCAGATACCGCCCGTGGCTGCCAACAAGGAGGACCGGCCGGTCCTTGCCGCACGAATGGTCCTCTTCGAAGGGAACCCAGGTCCACGCGATCTCACCGGGGTCCGGGCGCCCGTCCGGGGAAGGGGAGTACCGCAGCGTCACCGTGCCTGTGAAGTCGCCCGGGTAGGTCCCCGTTACGCCGGCCCGGAGCCGGGGTGCGTTTCCGGACCTGCCCCGGGCGGGCGCCTGAGACCGCAGCGCCGGAGTCCGGACCGCCGGTTGCCCCAGCAGGCCGAGGAAACGGAGCGATGCGCGGACGGCGCCGCCGATGGAGGAGAAGTTCAAGGCCATGCGGGCCACCCTACCTTCGCGACCCCCGGGGCTGCCGGACCTCCGGACGTGCAGGCCGTGCAAAATGTACTGCCAGCGCCCCGGACGTGGGAGACTAGAGGTTCAGATATTGCGGCAGGCAGCAGGATGGCCAGAGTTCAGCCTGAACAACGCCGCTGAAATGCCAACAGTAAGGACCCTGCGTGTCTCCCATGGCCCGCACCGCCCCGGTGCCCGCCGCGACAGATCCGGCCATTATTCGGAATTTCTGCATCATCGCGCACATTGACCACGGTAAGTCCACCCTGGCCGACCGCATGCTGCAGTTCACCGGCGTCGTGCAGTCCCGCGACATGAAGGCCCAGTATCTGGACCGCATGGATATCGAGCGGGAGCGCGGCATCACCATCAAGTCCCAGGCTGTCCGTATGCCCTGGGAGCTCGATGGCGTGAGCTACGCCCTGAATATGATCGACACGCCGGGCCACGTGGACTTCACTTATGAGGTGTCCCGTTCCCTCGCCGCCTGCGAGGGCGCCGTTCTGCTGGTGGACGCAGCGCAGGGCATTGAGGCCCAGACGCTCGCCAACCTGTATCTGGCCATGGAGAACGACCTCACCATCATCCCGGTCCTTAACAAGATCGACCTGCCGGCCGCGCAGCCGGAGAAGTACGCCGCCGAACTGGCCAGCCTGATCGGCGGCGAGCCCGAAGACGTGCTGCTGGTCTCGGGCAAGACCGGCGTCGGTGTCGAAGCACTGCTGGACAAGATCGTGCGCGACCTGCCCGCACCCGTCGGCGACCCCGAGGCGCCTGCCCGGGCCATGATCTTCGACTCCGTCTACGACACGTACCGCGGCGTCGTCACCTATGTCCGCGTGGTGGACGGCATGCTGCACCCGCGTGAGCGCATCCAGATGATGTCCACCAGGGCCAGCCACGAACTCCTGGAAATCGGCGTCAGCTCCCCGGAACCGATTCCGTCCAAGGGCCTGGGCGTCGGTGAGGTGGGATATCTCATCACCGGCGTGAAGGATGTCCGCCAGTCGAAGGTGGGCGACACCGTCACCAACCTCGCCAAGCCGGCTGCGGAATCGCTGAGCGGCTACGCGGACCCCAAGCCGATGGTGTTTTCGGGCCTCTACCCGCTGGATGGCACCGACTACCCGGTGCTGCGTGACGCGCTGGACAAGCTCAAGCTGAACGACGCCGCCCTGATCTACGAACCGGAAACCTCCGCAGCCCTGGGCTTCGGCTTCCGCGTGGGCTTCCTCGGCCTGCTGCACCTGGAGATCGTCCGTGAGCGCCTCGAACGCGAATTCAACCTGGACCTGATCTCCACGGCGCCGAACGTCGTCTACGAGGTCACGCTCGAGGACAAGAACGTGATCACCGTGACGAACCCCAGCGAGTTCCCCTCCGGGAAGATCAACGAGGTCCGCGAACCCATGGTGGCCGCGACAATCCTCGCGCCCAACGAGTTCGTCGGCGCCATTATGGAACTCTGCCAGGGCCGCCGCGGCGTCATGCGCGGCATGGACTACCTGTCCGAGGACCGGGTTGAACTGCGGTACTGGATGCCGCTGGCCGAAATCGTCTTCGACTTCTTCGACCTGCTCAAGTCCAAGACGCGCGGCTATGCCTCGCTGGACTGGAAGGCCGACGGCGAACAGGTCGCCGACCTGGTCAAGGTGGACATCCTGCTCCAGGGCGAACAGGTGGACGCGTTCAGCGCCATCACCCACAAGGACAAGGCCTACGCCTACGGCGTGATGATGACCGGCAAGCTGCGCGAACTCATCCCGCGCCAGCAGTTCGAGGTGCCCATCCAGGCCGCCATCGGCTCCCGGATCATCGCCCGCGAGTCCATCCGCGCCATCCGCAAGGACGTCCTTGCCAAGTGCTACGGCGGTGACATCTCCCGTAAGCGCAAACTGCTGGAAAAGCAGAAGGAAGGCAAGAAGCGCATGAAGATGGTGGGGCGCGTAGAAGTGCCGCAGGAAGCCTTCATCGCGGCCCTGACCACCGACGAATCCAAGGACAAGGCCAAGAAGTAGTGATGACCGTGGCCGGAACCTCCGGAGGCCGCACGCATGCCTAGCGTTCTTCCCCTGGGTGACCCCGCGCCGTCGGACGGCCTGCTGCCGCAGCAGGCGGCTGACGGTGCAGCCAACCGGGCCTTCGGGCTCTACGTGCACATCCCGTTTTGCGCGGTGCGCTGCGGTTACTGCGACTTCAACACCTACACCGCCACCGAGCTCGGCGGCGGCGCGTCCCAGGACGCGTACGCCTCCACCGCCATCTCGGAGGTGGTTTTTGCCGCGCGTGTCCTGGCGGAGTCGGGCCTGCCGGCGCGCAAGCTGAGCACCGTGTTCTTCGGCGGCGGCACGCCCACGCTCCTGCCTGCCGAGGACCTCGCCAGAATCCTCCGTGCCGCCATCGACACGTGGGGAATCGAGCCCGGTGCCGAAGTGACCACGGAGGCCAACCCGGATTCCGTCACGCCGGAGTCCCTGCAGCTGCTCGCCGACGCCGGCTTTACAAGGGTCTCCTTCGGCATGCAGTCCGCCGTCCCCCACGTGCTGAAGGTCCTCGACCGCACCCACACTCCGAGCCGTGTCCCGCTCGTGGTGGAGTGGGCGCGCGACGCCGGACTGGCCGTCAGCCTGGACCTGATCTACGGCACACCCGGCGAGTCAATCGAGGACTGGCGCTTTTCGCTGGAGACCGCACTGTCGTACCGGCCGGACCACATCAGCGCCTATGCGCTGATCATTGAGGACGGCACCAAGCTCGCCGCCCAGATCCGCCGTGGCGAAGTTCCGGAAATCGACGACGACGACCACGCCGACAAATACGAACTCGCCGACCGGATGATCTCCGACGCCGGCCTGCACTGGTACGAGGTCAGCAACTGGTCCGCGACGCCGGAGCAGGCGTGCCGCCACAACCTCGCCTACTGGCGCGGGGATGACTGGTGGGGCATCGGCCCGGGCGCGCACTCGCACGTGGGCGGGGTGCGCTGGTGGAACGTCAAGCACCCCACCGCGTATGCCGGCAGGCTCGGCTCAGGTGTCTCGCCCGCTGCCGGACGCGAGACCCTCGACGCGGAAACCCGCAACGTCGAAAAAGTCATGCTGGAAGCCCGGCTTTCCTCGGGGCTGGAAACTGCTGCCCTCTCGCCGACCGGAAAGAAGGCCGTGGCCGGCCTGATCGCCGACGGCCTCGTGGTGCCCGAAGATGCCTTCCGGGGGCGCCTGGTCCTCACCCTGAAGGGCCGCCTGCTGGCGGACGCCGTGGTCCGCAGGATCCTGCCGGACTGAATCTCCAGCCCGGCTGGCACCACCCGAGCATGGCCCAAACAACCGCAGGCGTGACTGACAGACAGCGGCCCCAGACCCGAATGAAACAGGTCTGGGGCCGCTGTCCTCGTGAGGACTATGGGGACTACTTGATCCAGCGGAGGTTGTACTGGTACCGGTGCGGCTGGCCCTTGTTGACGTGCACGCCGGCGGACACCGCGAAGCAGGTCAGCGCAATCCAGATGAGCGTGGCCACGACAGCGAACAGGTTGCCGACGACGGGAAGAAGCACCAGGAGGTTGGCCACGAAGGCTGCAATCGTCGGCGGCAGGGTGAAGTTGAGGGCTTCTTTGGACTCCTGCGCGGTGAACGGGCCGCGGTCACGGAAGATCAAGTAAATCAGCAGTGCCGGAACACAGCCGAGGATGCCGCCGAAGTGCGCGAGGGTGGCCCACTGCCGGTCCTCGCTGGCGGTCAGCGGAAGCGCGTTGGCCGGAACCCCATGGTACTGGGGCAGGTCCTGGCCGGACTGTGTGTCCCTGCGGTCGCGAGCGTCTTCTGCCACGGTGTCTTCCTTTAGCTTGCGTTGGTGCGATGGTGGCGCCGGGCCCGCGGTGCGGTGGCGCCGTACCAAGGATACCGGCCCGTAGGGCAATCGCGGGCTCAACGCCCAATCGCGGGACCGGAGCTACGGAACTGTTAGGAAATCGATGACCTCTTCCACCCGGCCCAGGAGGGCCGGCTCCAGGTCAGCGTAGGTGCGCACGGCGCCGAGGAGTTTCTGCCAGCCGAGGCCGATGTCTTCCTTCGTCTCGTGCGGCCAGCCGAAGGCCGTCAGGATGCCGGTTTTCCAGTCAGTGCCGCGCGGCACCACAGGCCACTGCGGGATGCCCAGTACGGAGGGCCGGATCGCCTGCCAGACGTCGACGTAGGGGTGGCCCACGATCAGCACGTTCCCGGCGGCGCCGGGGGACGCCATCACGGCGTCGGCGATCCTGGACTCCTTGGAATCGGGGACCAGGTGGTCCACCAGAACGCCCAGCCGACGGCCGGGACCGGGGCGGAAGGAGGCGACGGCCGCCGCCAGGTCGTCGATGCCATGGAGGGGTTCGACGACGATGCCCTCCACCCGGAGATCGTCACCCCAGACTTTTTCCACGAGTTCGGCGTCATGCTTGCCTTCAACCCAGATCCGGCTGGCCTTGGCGACCTGCGCGCGCTGCCCTTCCACCCGCACCGAACCCGACGCCGTCCGTGCAGCGCCCTGCCCTGCGGGCTTCGCTTTGGGGGCCGGGGGCATCAGCCGGATCGGCTGCCCCTCCAGGAGGAATCCGAAGCCCAGTTTGAAGGACCGCGACTTTCCGCGGCGGTCTTCGAGCGCCACCAGGTGCATGCCGCCGGACTTCTCCACCCGGGTTACTGCACCCACCCAGCCGGACTGGACGTCCTCGAGCACCATGCCGCGCTCCACCGGCACCTCGGGAAGGCTGTTCTTCGCGGGCGCTGCCATTTCCTGCGGGCCCCAGGTCTGGTACTGCATTCGTTCACCGCTCTGCACTCGGAAGGAGCCGCTCCGGCCGCGGGGATGCCGCCGGGGGACAGGCGCCCGGAATTTCGCCCGGAGCGGTACCAATGCTAACAACGCGGCGACTCATATTAGACTTGTTAGCACTTAGGCATGTCGAGTGCTAACCACAGCGTCTGCGGGCAGGATTAATGCCCCGCGCGGTTACGGCCAAAAGGAGGTGGACTGTGAGCGAACCACGGAAGCTTGAGGTGCTGCGCGCCATCGTGGAGGACTATGTCCATTCCCGCGAACCCGTCGGCTCCAAGGCCCTGGTGGAGCGACACCACCTCGGCGTTTCCAGCGCCACCATCCGCAACGACATGGCGGCGCTGGAGGACGAGGGCCTCATCACCGCCCCGCACACCAGCGCGGGCAGGATTCCCACGGACAAGGGTTACCGCCTGTTCGTCGACCAGATCTCGGCGGTCAAGCCGCTCTCCCCGGCGGAGAAGCGCGCCATCCAGACCCTGCTCGAGGGGTCCGAGGATCTTGACGACGTCCTGGACCGGACGGCCCGGCTCCTGTCGCAGCTGACCAACCAGGTCGCCGTCGTGCAGTACCCGCACCTGAGCCGCGCCGTGGTGCGGCACATTGAATTCGTGCTGCTGGCGCCCCGGAAGGTGCTGATCGTGCTGATCGCCGACTCCGGCAAGGTTGACCAGCGCGTCGTCGACGCCGGGCAGGACCTGTCGGACGACACGGTCGCCGCACTGCGCACCCGGTTCCTGACCGGTGTGGCCGGAACACCGGTGGCCATGCTGCCCCAGCACCTGGCCGCCGTCGTGGCCGGCTGCACTCCCGCCGAACGCCCCGTCGCCATGGCCCTCGGCAAAGGGCTTGAGGGCCTCGCCCACAACAGCCGGGAAGACCGGATGGTCCTTGCCGGAACGGCCAACCTGGCGCGGTCCAATGTTGACTTCCCGCTCAGCATCGGACCCGTGCTGGAGGCCCTCGAGGAGCAGGTGGTGATGCTGCGGCTCCTGAGCGACATGGCGCAGGACCCTCGCGGCGTGGCCGTCAGCATCGGCCGGGAGAACCCCTACGACGGGCTGGCCGAGGCGTCGGTTGTGGCCACCGGCTACGGCCCCGACGCCACAGCCAAGGTGGGCATCCTCGGCCCCACCCGGATGGACTACCCCACCACCATGGCCGCCGTGCGCGCGGTGGCCCGCTACCTTTCGAGGATTCTGGGCCCGTGACAGCACGCCCCGGACATTCTTTGACCACAGGCAGTACAACCAGGAAGAGATACGAACTTTGAGCAGCCACTACGACGTTCTTGGAGTCTCCCCGGAAGCCACCGGCGAGGAGATCAAAAAGGCCTACCGCAAGCTGGCCCGCTCGCTTCACCCGGACGTCAACCCCGGGGACGACGCCGCCGAACGGTTCAAGGCCGTCACCCACGCTTACGAGGTGCTGTCCGATCCGCAGAAGCGCAGGGTCTACGACACCACGGGCAACGAGAACGGCACCGACAACGGCTTCGGCGGCGGCTACGCCGGCCAGGGCTTCGCGTTCCAGGACATCTTTGACACCTTCTTCGGCGCCGGCGGCACGTCCGGGCCCGCGTCGCGTGTCCGCCGCGGCCAGGACGCGCTTATCAGCGTCCGGATCGACCTCCGCGATGCTGTCTTCGGCGTCAACAAGAAGCTGGAAGTGGACACGGCCGTCACCTGCCCCACCTGTGAAGGCTCCTGCTGCCGCGAGGGAAGCCACCCGGAACGCTGCGACATCTGTGGCGGCAGCGGCCAGGTGCAGCGGGCGGTCCGTTCCATCCTCGGCCAGGTCATGACCGCCGCACCCTGCGGATCCTGCGAGGGCTTCGGCACGGTCATCAAGGACCCTTGCAACGAGTGCAGCGGCCAGGGCCGCATCCGCAGCCGCCGGTCCCTGACCATCAAGGTTCCGGCCGGCGTTGCCACCGGAACGCGGATCCAGCTCTCCGGTCAGGGTGAAGCCGGCCCCGCGGGCGGCCCGTCCGGCGACCTCTACGTGGAAATCCGGGTCAACAACGACGCCACCTACGTCCGCGAGGGCGATGACCTCCACGCGACCCTGAACATCCCCATGACTGCCGCTGCCCTTGGCACCGAGCTGAGCCTGGAGACCTTCGACGGCAAGCAGGAGATCGACGTCAAGGCGGGCACGCAGTCGGGCGAGATCATCACCCTCCGCGGCCTCGGCGTCACCCACCTTCGCGGCTACGGACGCGGTGACCTCAAGGTCCACCTGCAGGTGGAAACCCCGTCCAAGCTCGACCCCGCCCAGGAGGACCTGCTTCGGCAGCTGGCAAAGCTCCGCGGCGAGCAGTTCTCCGAGGGCAAGCTCGCAGCCAGCGGCGGCGTCTTCGCCAAGCTGCGGGACCGCCTCGGTAACCTGTAGCGGTGAGCAACCCCGTTTTCTTCACCCCGGCCGGCGCGCTGGACGGAACGGTCCCCGGTTCTGTGTTTGTGCTCGACGGCGCGGAGGCCCGGCATGCGGTGACCGTCAAGCGCCTGGCCGTGGGGGAACAGGTGGACATTGCCGACGGCGCCGGCAAACGCATCACCGGAACCGTGACGGATGCCGCCCCCGCCGCGCTGACGGTCGAATGCACGTCCGTCAGCGCGGAGCCGCGGCCGGATGTCCGCCTGGTGCTGGTGCAGGCACTCGCCAAGGGTGACAGGGACGAACTCGCGATCGAAACCGCCACCGAGTTGGGCGTCGACGCCGTGGTCCCATGGCAGTCGGAACGGTCCATTGTCAGGTGGAAGGGTGACCGGGCGGCGAAAGCCCACGGGAAGTGGCAGTCCACCGTGACGGCCGCCGCCAAGCAGGCGCGCCGAGCCTGGATCCCCGAGGTGCGCCCCGCCGTCGACACCCAGGCGCTGGCCAAGGAAGTGGCGGGAGCCGGCCTTGCCGTGATTCTGCACGAGGACGCGGTTACGCCGCTTCGGCGGGTTCTCGGCAAGTGGTCTGAGGAGCGCCAGGAGGCGTCCGGCCCCAGCGAGATATTCCTCATCGTTGGTCCCGAAGGTGGCATCAGTCCGCGTGAGGTCACCCGGCTGTGCAGCGCCGGGGCGGTCACGGCCCTGCTGGGGCCGCACGTCCTGCGGTCATCGACGGCGGGACCTGCCGGCGTCGTGGTGGCCAGTGACATCCTGGGCCGGTGGTAGCTTTAGCGGACTGAGAATCCGCGGCTGTCCACGTTGAGTTCGTCCTCGGGCTTGCCCGGATTGATCTGCGAGACGCGCACCTCGTAGTTGCCCGGCGCCAGATTGACCGTGATGCCGAAGACTCCGGAGGCGGCGGGATCCGCGGCGGCCGTGGCTTCGCCGGTCAGGTAGCTTTCCTTGTCGCCGTTGTCCTGGACCTTGAGGATGCGCCAGTGGAGTTTGCCGCTGGGGACGGTGCTTCGCCCGGAGATCTTGACCCGGCCGTCGCCGACTTCGGTGCCCTGCTGCGGATCGATGATCCATACCGGCGCCACCATTCCGGCGCTGCGGGCCGTGGGGGCGCCGAGCTTGACGTGCTTGAAGGCCAGGTAATCGGTGTGCCCGTCCACCAGGATCACCACTTCGATTTGCTGGCCGGCATCAATCAGGCCCGAGCTGGCTCCAGCGGCCGTTGCTGTGTACACCAGTTGCTGGATGGCCCGCTGGGCCATGTCCGCATCAAGGTTGCTGTTGAATGCATCGGCGGAAACGTCCACGGTAATGACGTTGGTGCCCGAGATCGACGTCGCGAGGTTCTTGGGGTTCTGCCACGGCGTGAAGAAGTCCGGATCCAGCGGGGTCTCCGACATCATGGCGCGGAGGGCCCGCGTGATCGGGTTCTCATCGTCCGGCACGTCGCGGAACTCGCGGTACAGGAAGACGTTGCTGTTGCTCCGCCCGATCCAGTAGACCGGCGCCTTGTTGGACGACTGCGTCGTTTCAAGCGGCGCGCTGGTGGTGGGAACGCCGTCCGTGCCCGCGGCCCGGCGCGACGAGGACGTCGGCGAGTTCGCGGACGTCACTGCGGGATCGGGATCAGCGATGCACCCCGACAGCAGCAGGGCAGCCGGAAGCAGCGCGGACAGCAGCACGGAGCGCGTCCGCGGTACTTTCCGGCCAGGAGTTCCTTGCTGACTGATGCTGGCGATCCCTTCAAAATGAGCTGTTGCGTGCGGGCATCCCGGACCGTTGCCGGCGGGGTCCTTTTCCAGCATTACACGAGACTTTGGAGCCCTGCGTGCCTTTTGCGGCAGGCGGCCGAACTGCAACGGGAACGATATGAGGCCGATACAAAGTTGATATCTAATTGCGGGAACGTGTTACAACATTGCGGGCCGCCGTCACCTTCCGGGGCGGCAGGCTTGGGCGTGCGCTGGCGTAAGATGTAGAGACACAAACGAGTTATATTCCGAACTGGAGGGAACCGAAGGCCCTAGGGCCGTCACCATGACTGAATCAGCAAACGGAAAGCGCCGCCTCAACACGGGGGATCGCACCACGGGCGAATTCCCCCATACTCTTCCCGGTGTCCGGACGGAGGTGGTCATCTTCGATAACTCTGATCAGATGGTGCAGTCGCTGGGCAGCCACGACGAGGCCCTCCGCTTCATCGAGGACCAGTTCCCGGCCGTCAGTTTCCACGTCCGCGGCAACGAACTCTCCATCAACGGGCCCGCAGCCGATGTTCCGCGGATCATGCGCCTGCTCCACGAGGTCCGGGGCCTCGTGGCCCGCGGCACCGTGATCACGCCGGCAGTCCTCCAGCAGTTGGTGTCGCTGCTGCGCAGCCAGTCGCTGCAGAATCCGGTGGAGGTGCTGACGCACGACATCCTGTCCAGCCGCGGCAAGACCATCCGGCCCAAGACGCTGAACCAGAAGAACTATGTGGACGCCATCGACGCGAACACCGTGATCTTCGGGATCGGCCCCGCCGGTACCGGCAAGACCTACCTCGCCGTGGCCAAGGCGGTGCAGGCCCTGCAGCAGAAGGAAGTCAGCCGGATCATCCTCACGCGCCCCGCTGTTGAAGCGGGCGAACGGCTCGGTTTCCTGCCCGGCACGCTCAGCGACAAGATCGACCCGTACCTGCGGCCGCTCTACGACGCGCTTCACGACATGATGGACCCCGAGTCCATTCCCCGGCTGATGGCGGCCGGAACCATTGAAGTGGCGCCGCTGGCCTACATGAGGGGCCGGACCCTGAACGACGCCTTCATCATTCTTGACGAGGCACAGAACACCACGCCGGAACAGATGAAGATGTTCCTCACCCGGCTCGGCTTCGGCTCCAAGATGGTGGTCACCGGCGACGTCACGCAGGTGGACCTTCCGTTCGGAACCCGCTCCGGCCTGCGCATCGTCGAGGAGATCCTCAGCGGAATCGACGACGTCAGCTTCTCCGTTCTGGACGCCGCCGACGTCGTCCGCCACCGCCTGGTGGGGGACATCGTCAACGCCTACAGCATCTGGGACGAGGCACAACGCAACCGGGTCAAGCATTCCGTTCCCCGGGAACGACGGGAGAGCACGCATGAGCATCGAAGTTAACAACGAATCCGGCATCCAGGTGGACGAAGCCCGGCTGGTGGCGTTGGCACGCTTCATCTTCGAGCAGCTGTACATCCATCCGCAGGCGGAGCTGTCCATTCTGCTGGTGGACGAGCCCGCCATGGAAAAGCTGCACATCGAGCTCATGGATGAGCCCGGCGCCACCGATGTGCTCTCCGTGCCCATGGACGAGCTGACCCCGGGAACCCCGGACAAGCCGACCCCGCAGGGCATGCTCGGCGACATCGCCATCTGCCCCCAGGTGGCCGAGGTCCAGGCCCGGAACGCCGGACACTCCACGCAGGACGAGATGCTGCTGCTGACCACGCACGGGATCCTGCACCTGCTCGGCTATGACCACGCCGAACCCGAGGAGAAGGCAGAAATGTTCGGCCTGCAGCGCGAACTGCTGACGGCATTCACCGGCAAAGAAGCACCGGCCGAGACCACCCAGTGACCTCCCTGCTCCTTGTCTGCATGGCGCTGGCGTTTCTCGGTGCCGCAGCGCTGCTGACTGCTGCCGAGGCGGCGTTCAGCTTTCTTCCGCGCCACGACGCCGAGCAGGCGTTGCAGGGGAGCCAGGGGCCGGCGTTGCGGAGGATTCTCGAGCAGCCGATGACGCACATGCGTGCCCTGCGTTTCTGGCGGATCTGGTTCGAGTCGGCCTCTGCCGTGGCAGTGGCCGTGCTGCTTTACAGCCTGCTCGACAACGTCTGGATGGCCGGCCTGGCCGCCACGGGCATCATGGCGATCCTCGGGTTTGTACTGGTGGGGGTCTCGCCGCGCCAGCTGGGCCGTTCGCATCCGGCGGCCGTGGCCCAGTATTCGGCGTCGATGGTCCGGTTCCTGGCCTGGATTCTCGGACCCATCCCCGCCTGGCTGGTCCGGCTGGGCAGCTCCGTGGCCCCGGGTTCACCCAACGGAGACGACTCCTACTTCAGCGAGGAGGAGTTCCGCGAACTGGTTGACCGGGCCACCGAGTCGGACATGATCGAGGACAACGAGGCCGAACTCATCCAGTCCGTTTTCGAGTTCGGCGACACGCTGGTCCGCGCGGTCATGGTGCCGCGGACGGACATCCTGACCATCGACGCCGGCTCGAGCCTCCACAGCGCGATGGCACTGTTCCTGAGATCGGGGTATTCCAGGATCCCCGTCATCGGCGAAAACACCGACCAGATCCTTGGCATTATCTACCTCAAGGATGTGGCTGCCGCTATTCACGGCATGGACCCGGAAGCCGAACCTCCGGTGGTGGACGTGCTGGCCCGCGAGGTCCGCTACGTTCCCGATTCCAAGCCGGTGAGCGACCTCCTGCGGGAACTTCAAAAGGAGTCAACCCACGTGGCCATCGTCATTGACGAATACGGCGGGACCGCAGGGCTGGTGACCCTCGAGGATCTGATCGAAGAGCTCGTCGGCGAAATCGTGGATGAATACGACTCGGAAAGTGCCGCCGTCGTCGATCTGGGCGACGGCACATATCGGGTCAGCGCCCGGATGGGAATCGACGACCTCGGCGAGCTGTTCGGCATCGAACTGGACGACGACGAAGTGGACACCGTGGGCGGCCTGCTGGCCAAGGCCCTTGGCCGGGTCCCGATCGTGGGCAGCGCCGTCGATGTCGACGGCGTCTCGCTGCGCGCTGAGCGGCTGGAGGGCCGCCGGAACCGCGTCAGCCACATTATTGCGGCCGTTGCGCCGAAAGAACACACTGACCTTGAAGAACTTCTCGACGAGGCCGAATCAATGCAACAGGGAGTTCCACGTGAGCAAGCAGAATAAGGCCGACGGCGGCGAGCCGTTCGGCGGGTACCATGCCGGATTCGCGGTGCTGGTGGGCCGGCCCAACGCGGGCAAATCAACCCTCACCAACGCCCTCGTGGGCAAGAAGGTGGCCATCACGTCCGCCAAGCCGCAGACCACGCGGCACACCATCCGGGGGATCGTCCACCGCGAGGACGCCCAGCTGATCCTGGTCGATACCCCGGGCCTGCACCGGCCACGCACCCTGCTGGGCAAGCGGCTCAATGACCTCGTGGCCGACACACTCTCAGAAGTGGACGCCATCGGGTTCTGCATCCCCGCCAATGAGAAGATCGGCCCCGGTGACAAATTCATTGCTGCCCAGCTCGCCGCCGTCGGCCGCAAGCCGGTGATTGCCCTCGTCACCAAGGCAGACCTGGTGGACCGGCAGGCCCTGACGGAGCAGCTGCTCGCCGTCGCCGGGCTCGGCAGGGAAGTGCTGGGCGAGGACGGTTGGAAGGACATCGTTCCGGTCTCGGCCGCGGACGGGTTCCAGGTGGGCACGGTGGCGGATGTCCTGATCAGCCACATGCCGCCGTCGCCGCCACTCTACCCGGACGGGGAGCTGACCGATGAGCCGGAAGCCGTCATGGTGGCCGAACTCATCCGCGAGGCTGCACTGGAGGGTGTTCGCGACGAGCTGCCGCACTCCCTGGCCGTGGTGGTGGAGGAAATCGTTCCGCGCGAGGGCCGGACCGAAGACAACCCGCTCCTGGACGTCCGCGTCAACCTCTACGTGGAGCGCCCGTCGCAGAAGGCCATCATCATCGGCAAAGGAGGAAGCCGCCTGCGCGAAGTGGGCACCAATGCCAGGAAGGGCATCGAGGCCCTCCTGGGCACCCGCATCTACCTCGATCTGCACGTCAAGGTGGCAAAGGACTGGCAGCGCGATCCCAAGCAGCTGGTGAAGCTCGGGTTCTGACCGCTGCCGCCTGCTTTCCGCTGCCGCCTGTATTCCGGGGCTGCTGCCCGCGCGCCGGGCCGCGCACGCCGGATGTCCGGCGTTTTCCCAGAAACGGCCACTAAAATGGGCCGGATCCCATTTTTTCGAGGAAGGTACACCCTGTGGTGCGACGCCGCGACAACCGCGCCCAAGGACCGGGCACACCCGCCCGCTCCGAGCCAGCTGCCCGGCATGCCGAGGACTCCAAGCTGGGCGCTGCCCGGCACCTGAATGTGCGCCACATGCCCACGTGGCTCAAGGTGACCACCGCCGTCGTCGCCCTGGTCCTGGTCGGTGGCCTGGCCTTTGCCGGCTACTGGTACTTCCGGCTCCAGTCCAACATCTCCACGGCCGCACTGGGCGCCGGCAGCAGCCGCACGGACACAACGGACGACGCCACCGGCAGGCTCCAGATCCTGATTCTCGGCTCCGACACCCGTGACGGCAAGAACTCGAACTACGGCAGCACCGAGGATTCCACCGGCTACGGCAATTCCGACGTCATGATGCTCATGGACATCTCCGAGGACAACAAGCGGGTCAACGTCATCAGCTTCCCCCGCGACCTGCTCGTGGATATCCCCAAGTGCACCGACCAGAAGACCGGCAAGCAGTACCCGGCCCGCACCGGCATCATGATCAATGAGGCCATGAAGGAAGCCGGCATCGGCTGCGCCGTGGACACGGTCAACAAGCTGACCGGCATGGAGGTGGACCACTTCATGATGGCGGACTTCAACGCCGTCAAGGAGCTGTCGAACGCCGTGGGCGGCGTCGCCGTGTGCATCAGCGATGCCGTCTATGACCCGGACTCGCGGCTGCGGCTTCCCAAGGGCACCTCCCAGGTGCAGGGCGAACAGGCCCTCGCGTTCCTGCGCACACGCCACGCCTTCGGCGACGGCGGCGACCTCGGCCGGATCAAGGCGCAGCAGGGCTTCCTGTCCTCGCTGACCCGGAAGATCAAGGATGACGGCACCCTCTCCAACCCGGCGAAGCTGCTGAACATCGCTGATGTCATCACCAAGAACCTGACCGTCGACGACGGGCTCGCCTCCGTTCCGTCGATGATCACCATCGCCAACCGGCTGAAGACGATCGACGTCGGCAAGGTCGCCTTCGTGGCCCTGCCCACTGTCCCTGCCACCGACGATCCCAACAGGCTCGAAGCCGCCCAGCCGGCCGCCTCCCAGCTGTTCGCAGCACTGCGGAAGGACGTCGACCTGACGGACCCGGACGGGAAAGAGACCCCTTCGCCGTCGCCGACGCCCACGCCTTCGGCCAGCTCCACCCCCAAGCCCACACCGAAGCCGACCGCGGCGCCGTATGACAAGGCGCTGCAGCCGGTCACCGTGGCCAACGGAACCGGATCAGCCACCAGGACGCAGGAAATCGTTGAGGCCGTTGTTGCTGGCGGCTTCACCCAGGTGGGGCAGCTGGAGGCCGACACCACGCCAAAGACCATGGTCTACTACGGACCCGAGTTCGCGGACGTCGCCGCAGATGTGGCAGCCCTGTTCGGGATTCCGGCCGCCCAGGTGGCGCCGTCGTCCGGCGTCGCGGGGGTGCAGCTGTACCTGGGCAGCGACTTCCCGTCCGGAACCAAGTACGGCAAGACCACCGTTCCCAAGGACATCGTCAACCAGACAGCCAGCGACACCGTCTGCCAGCAGGCAAACCCGGAGCTGATCGTCCAGCAGTGATCGTCCAGATGTGATCTCCAGGCCGTCCGGCACGCCCCGGGAAAGTGTGCCACGGACAAGGTGGGCCGCAGACAGAAGGTAGGCCGGATACAAAAATGCCGGGCCGCCCCGAACAGGGGCGGCCCGGCATTTCTGCGCTCACCAGATGCTGACGCGCTCCGCCGGAGGCATCCACATGCCGTCCTCCTCCGTGACGCCGAACGCGGCGTGGAAGGAATCGAGGTTCTTGGCAATGGCGTTGGTGCGGAACTCGTTGGGGGAGTGCGGGTCCGTGGCGAGGCGACGGATAGCCTCTTCAGTGCGGATCACCTGGCGCCACCCGGCAGCCCAGGAGGCGAAGAAGCGCTGCTCTCCTGTCAGGCCGTCGAGTACGGGAGGTTCCTGCCCGTCGAGGCTGAGGCGGTAGGCCTTGTGGGCAATGGTGAGCCCGCCAAGGTCGCCGATGTTTTCGCCCAGCGTGAGCTTGCCGTTGACGTTGTGCCCGGGCGCGGCGTACGGGGACAGTGCGTCGAACTGGTCCACGAGGCGTGCGGTCAGGGCTTCGAAGGCCTTCCGGTCGTCCTCGGTCCACCAGTTGCGCAGCTCGCCCGTGCCGTCGAACTGTGAGCCCTGGTCATCGAAGCCATGGCCGATCTCGTGTCCGATCACAGCCCCGATGCCGCCGTAGTTCACGGCGTCGTCCGCTTCGGCGGTGAAGAACGGCGGCTGCAGGATGGCTGCCGGGAAGACGATCTCGTTCAGCATCGGGTGGTAGTACGCGTTGACGGTCTGCGGCGTCATGAGCCACTTGTTGCGGTCCACCGGCTTGCCCACCTCGTCCAGGTGCCGGTCGACGTCGGCATTGTGAGCCCGTTCGACGTTCCCCAGCAGGTCTGCGGGGTCGATCACCACTGCCGAGTAGTCGATCCACTCGTCGGGGAAGCCGATCTTTGCCCGGAAGGCCCCCAGTTTCCGGAGCGCCTCGGCTTTGGTGTCCTCGCCCATCCATTCCAGGGCGCTGATGCTGTGCCGGTAGGCCTCGATCAGGTTGCCCACGAGCGTCTGCATGCGGGCCTTGTGGCCCTCCGGGAAATGCTTGGCCACATAGATCTGGCCCACGGCCTCGCCCAGTGCTGCCTCGACGACGGCGACCCCACGCTTCCAGCGGTCCTTGTTCCGCGGTGTGCCGCTGATGGTGGTGCCGTAGAAGGCGAAGTTCGTGTCTACAAACGCTGACGACAGGTACGGGGCTGCCGAGTTGATGACCCGCAGGGCAAGCCATTCCTGCCACACCGGCAACGATTCCGAATCCAGGAGGGCGGCTGCGCCGGCAAAGAAGTCAGGGGTGCTGACCACGATCTCCTGGCGCTTGTCCGCGGCGATGTCTGCGGCGTCAAACCACGTGTCCAGCAGGGGGAACAGCTCGCGTGCCTCGTCCGCAGACTTCAGGTTGTACGTCTTCTGTGGATCGCGGAGCGTCACGTTGTCCCAGTGGTGCGAGGCGAGGGCGGTCTCCAGCGCCACCACGCGGGCCGCGGCGTTTTCCGGGTCTGCCACGCCGGCCAGGCCGAACATGGTGCCCACGTACTCCCGGTAAGACTCCACCACCGGGGCGAATTTCTCTTCGCGGTAATAGGACTCGTCGGGGAGCCCGAGGCCGCCCTGGCCCGTGTACAGCAGAACGCGGTCGGGGTTGCCGGCGTCGGGGGCAGGGTAAATGTAGAAGAGTCCCGAAACATCTGCGCGGAAGAGCCGGCCGGCCAGTGCCAGCAGCTCGGAAATGCTGGCCGTGGCGAAGACCTCGGCCAGGCGTCCGCGGATGGGGTCCAGGCCTTTGGCCTCGACTGCAGCCTCATCCATGAAGCTGCTGTAGAGGTCGCCGATTTTCCGCTCGATGCCGCTGGCCTCGGATCCCTTGGCCGCGGCCTCCTCGATGATTTCCTTGACCGCCAGCTCGGCGCCGTCGCGAAGGGCTGTGAATGTGCCTTCCAGCGGGCGGTCGTCAGGGATGGTGGTGTCCTTGAGCCAGGCACCGTTCACATGCTGGTAGAGGTCGTCCTGTGGCCTCACGCTGCGGTCGATGTTTGACAGGGCGATCCCCGAAATTGGCACAGGAGCTCCTTCGATGACGGGCTGCTGCCGGCACTTTCACCGGTGCAGCGTCTGCATGGTGGACGTTGCGGGAGGTGTTGCCCCTTCATCTTACGCACCCGTGTTACTGTGAAATGGTGCGTGCAGAGCTCCTTCTTCTTAGCTGCCGCGGCGAGGCCTCAGACGCGATCTAGCGCAAGGCCCATCCTCGTCGCGGAGTTTGTGTTGCCCGGCCACCCTTTCACCCAGGAATCAAAGAAAAGGCCAGATTAATGCGAAACGCACAGAAGCCCTCGGGAATGCCGATCCACCGCTACATCCCCTTTCAGGACCAGATCAAGGTCAATCTGCCGGACCGCACCTGGCCGGACAAGATCATCACCACGGCCCCGCGCTGGTGCGCAGTGGATCTGCGGGACGGCAACCAGGCACTGATCGATCCCATGAGCCCGGCGCGCAAGATGAAGATGTTCGACCTGCTGGTCCGGATGGGCTACAAGGAAATCGAAGTGGGCTTCCCCTCCGCCTCCCAGACCGACTTCGACTTCGTCCGCCAGCTGATCGAGGGCAACCACATCCCGGACGACGTCACCATCCAGGTGCTGACCCAGGCCCGCGAACACCTCATCGAGCGGACCTACGAGTCCCTGGTCGGTGCCAAGCAGGCCATCGTGCACCTGTACAACTCCACATCCGTCCTGCAGCGCCGAGTGGTGTTCAACCAGGACGAGGACGGCATCCTGGACATCGCCCTGCAGGGCGCCCGCCTGTGCAAGAAGTATGAAGAAACGCTGGGGGATACCCACATCACCTACGAGTACTCGCCCGAGTCCTTCACCGGCACCGAGCTGGAGTACGCGGTCCGCGTCTGCAATGCCGTCGCCGACGTTTTCGAGGCATCCGCCGACCGCCAGGTGATCATCAACCTTCCCGCCACCGTGGAGATGGCCACGCCCAACGTCTACGCGGACTCCATCGAGTGGATGAGCCGCCACCTGCACCCCCGCGAAGGCATCATCCTCTCGCTGCACCCGCACAACGACCGCGGCACCGGCGTGGCCGCGGCCGAGCTGGGCTACCAGGCCGGCGCCGACCGCATCGAGGGCTGCCTGTTCGGCAACGGTGAGCGCACCGGCAACGTGGACCTGGTGACCCTCGGCCTGAACATGTTCGTGCAGGGCGTTGACCCGATGATCGACTTCTCCGACATCGACGACGTCCGGCGCACCGTGGAGTACTGCAACCAGCTGCCCGTGGCGGAGCGTGCACCCTACGGCGGCGACCTCGTCTTCACTGCATTCTCCGGGTCCCACCAGGACGCCATCAAGAAGGGCCTCGAAGCCCTGGAGAAGGATGCGGCAGCCGCAGGCAAGGACGTCAGCGACTTCACCTGGCAGGTGCCCTACCTGCCGGTGGATCCGAAGGACCTCGGCCGCAGCTACGAGGCCGTGATCCGCGTTAACTCCCAGTCCGGCAAGGGCGGCGTGGCCTACCTGCTGAAGAACGAGCACAGCCTGGACCTGCCGCGGCGGGCACAGATCGAATTCTCCGGCGTCATCCAGCGGCAGACCGATACCGTGGGCGGCGAAGTCAGCGGTGCCCAGCTGTGGCAGCTGTTCCAGGACGAGTACCTGCCCTCGGCCAAGGCGGAAAGCCAGTGGGGCCGGTACTCGCTCGGCTCGGTGAAAACCGAGACCGACGAGGACGGCTCCATGACCCTGCACGCCTCGCTTGGTGTGGACGGCACCCACGTCAGCCGCACCGGCACCGGCAACGGCCCCATCGCCGCGCTGCTGGACATCCTCGGCCAGGACGGTGTGGACGTGCGGGTGCTGGACTACAGCGAGCACGCCCTGTCTGAAGGCGGCAGCGCCCTCGCCGCCGCCTACGTCGAATGCGCCGTGGGCGAACGTGTCCTGTGGGGCGTAGGCATCGATTCCAACACCAGCACCTCGGCGCTGAAGGCAGTCATCTCCGCCGTGAACCGTGCCATCCGGGACGCCCAGGCCTGAGTTCCCTGACAGCTGCGCCGCCGGTCCCCACCGGCGGCGCACCTGTTTGGCGGCTGAGCTGTTTTCATGGAGTCAATGGGAAGATAAAAGCGTGGTCCAATCATTTGCAGCGCGCAGCTACCGCGACGACGCCGTGGTGCTGCGCACCCACAAGCTGGGCGAAGCGGACCGCATCATCACCCTCCTGACCAAACACCATGGCCAGGTCAGGGCGGTGGCCAAAGGGGTCCGGCGGACCACCAGCCGCTTCGGCGCCCGCCTCGAGCCCTTCATGGTGGCAGACCTGCAGCTCGTGTCCGGCAAGACCCTCGACATCGTGACGCAGGCCGTCGCGAAAGGGGCGTACGGGGGCAACATCGCCGCCGACTACGGGCGGTACACGGTGGCAGCGGCCATGACCGAGACCGCCGAGAAGCTCACCGACGTTGACGGTGAAGCCGGAACCGCGCAGTACAACCTCCTGGTGGGCGCCCTGGCCTCGCTGAGCCGGGGGGACCACGCACCGGAGCTGATCCTGGATTCCTACCTGCTGCGGGCCCTGTCTACCGGCGGCTGGGCGCCCAGCTTCACCGGCTGCGCCCGCTGCGGCGCGCCCGGACCGCACACCGCCTTCTCTGCCCCGGTGGGCGGCATGGTCTGCGGCGACTGCCGCCCGCCGGGCTCACCGGCACCGGCGCCCGAGACGGTCTCCCTGCTTGCTGCGCTGCTCACCGGGGACTGGCCGACGGCGGATGCCTCCCTTCCGCTCAACCGCCGGGAATCCGCGGGCCTGGTGGCAAGTTACCTGCAGTGGCACCTGGAGCGTGTCCTGAAATCCCTCAAACATGTGGAGCGTACCTAACAGTGTCCTTGGGAAAGAAGACAAGTCCTGCCCGGCGGCGGACCGCCCCGGTGGTGGCGCCGTACCCGCACCACTCGGGCGCTGTTCCGCCGTCGATTCCGGCCGAGTTCGTGCCCCGGCACGTGGCCATTGTCATGGACGGCAACGGCAGGTGGGCCAACCAGCGCGGCCTGCCGCGGATCGAAGGCCACAAGGCGGGGGAGCCGGCACTGCTCGACGTCGTGGCCGGGGCCATTGAACTCGGCATCGAATACGTCAGCGTGTACGCCTTCTCCACGGAGAACTGGCGCCGGTCGCCCGAGGAAGTCCGTTTCCTGATGGGTTTCAACAAGGAGGTGCTGCGCAGGCAGCGCAACCAGCTGGATGACTGGGGGGTGCGGATCCGCTGGTCGGGCCGGCGACCCCGGCTCTGGGGTTCGGTGATTCGCGAACTTGAGGAGGCGGAGGAGTACACCTCCGGAAACAGCACCTGCACGCTGACCATGTGCGTGAACTACGGCGGCCGGGCGGAAATAGCGGACGCCGTGTCCGCCATTGCCCGGGATGTTGCCGACGGCAGGCTCAAACCCGGGGCCATCACCGAAAAGACCATCCAGAAGTACCTCGACGAGCCGGACCTTCCCGACGTCGACCTCTTCCTCCGCAGTTCCGGTGAACAGCGCCTGTCCAACTTCATGCTGTGGCAGTCGGCGTATGCGGAGTTCGTCTTCCTTGACACCCTGTGGCCCGACGTCGACCGCCGGACCCTCTGGGATGCGGTGGAGATCTATGCGCAGCGGGACCGCCGGTACGGCGGGGCGGTGGACGCCGCCCAGACCCTCTAGGTTCCGGATATCCCTGCACCTGCCTAGGCGGCGTAACCCCTGATCCACCTGGCCAGGCGCCCGTAGGCGTCGGCCCGCACGTCGGCGTGGGAAAGGAACACATCGTGGAGGGCGCCGTCGATGCGCTCCACGGTGACGCTCCTGCCCAGCGACATGGCGCGGGCGGCAATGGTGTTCACGTCCAGCACCGCGTCCGTCCGGCGCATTTCCTCGTTCCACACCATCCCGTTCTCGCTGGCCGCTGACAGCAGCACCAGGATGGGGACCCCGATGCCCAGGCCGCGCGCCACCTTCGCCTGCCCGGCCAGAATGGCGCTGAGCCAGGCGGCACGCACCGGAAAGGCCAGCGGCGGCCGGTAGGCAGGGTCCAGGGTCCACTCGCCCTCGGCGGAACTGCTGATGCTCCGCCAGTAGAAACCCCGTTCCGGCAGCCTGAGCACCGCCTCCGGCCGCAGGCGGGCGATCGGCTCCACCATGGTCCACGCCGCGCGCCGGACCAGGGCACTGCCGTGCATTTCCAGCCACGGACTGTTCAAAACCAGCTGGGAAACCGCACCGGTATTGCGGCTGGCCCACAGCGCTGCCACGAGGCCACCCGTGGAGTGCCCCATGAGCACGAGCTGCACGGGTCCTGCCCCGCCGGGCCCGGCAATCATGCCCACCGCGGTGCCGATCTCGGCGTCATAGTTTCCCAGGTCCGCGACGTAGCCGCCGTGCGTGCCCGGCTGCAGGCTGCGGCCATGGTTGTGCATGTCCAGGGCAAAGAACTCGAAGCCGTGTGCGTCCCAGAACCGTGCCAGCTCAACATTGAAGAAGTAGTCGCTCCAGCCGTGCAAGAAGAGCACCGCCCGCCGCGGCCCCGCAGGACGGACCCCGGAGGCATCCGGGGGAGTGAAGCGGACCAGCGTCGCCTTGCGTCGGACGCCGTCTTCGCCCGCGGCTTCGAAGGCGCAGGACTCGAAGCCCGGCCCCAGGATGTCGCTCTGCCACTCCATGGCAACAGCGTAGGCTTTCCAGTCGCGGCCCAGGGTGGTGTTTGCGTCATGCCGTTTTGGTCTGTACCGCCGAAGACGGAAAACTAGAGGCATGCGCGTATACCCCACATTTTTCAGGCTGGCCTTTTCATGGATGGACGCCGAACGCGCCCACAAGATCGGTTTCAAGGGAATCCGGCTGGTCCATTCCGTGGGAGCGGGTCGGCTCCTGGAACGGTTTACGGCACCGCCGGCGTCCCTGCAGACGAACGCGCTCGGCCTGACCTTTCCGTCGCCGTTCGGGCTGGCTGCCGGCTTCGACAAGGAGGGCCACGGGATCGAGGCCCTGACGGAGCTTGGCTTCGGCCACGTTGAGGTGGGCACCATCACCGGCCAGGCCCAGCCCGGCAACGAAAAGCCCCGGCTGTTCCGGCTGATTGAGGACCGGGCCGTCATCAACCGGATGGGATTCAACAACGACGGCGCCTCTGCCGTGGCCCCGCGGCTGAAGTCCGCCCGGGCTGCGCTGCAGCGGCGCCATGCCAAGGTGCGCCCCGTGATCGGCGTGAACATCGGCAAGACCAAAGTCGTCGAGCTAGAGGACGCCGTGGAGGATTATCTCATCAGCGCCCGCGGCCTCGCCCCGGCAGCGGACTACCTGGTGGTGAACGTCAGCTCGCCGAACACGCCCGGGCTACGGCTCCTGCAGAACGTGGAGACGCTGCGGCCGCTGCTGAAGGCAGTGGGGGAGGAGGCCGACAAGGCAGCCGGCAGGCACGTCCCGCTGCTGGTCAAAATCGCACCCGACCTCACCGATGAGGACATCGACGACGTCGCCAGGCTGGCGATGGACCTGGACCTGGACGGCATCATCGCCACAAACACCACAATCAGCCGCGACGGGCTCGAGTCTGCTACGGAAAAGGTGAAGGCCTGCGGTGCCGGCGGTCTGTCGGGTGCTCCGCTGAAGAGCCGTTCGCTGGAGGTGCTGCGTCGGCTGAAGTCGGTCACGCAGGACAGGCTGACGCTGATTTCCGTGGGCGGCGTGGAGACCGGCCAAGACGTCCAGGACCGACTGGACGCAGGCGCCACCCTGGTACAGGGCTACACCGCCTTCCTCTACGAGGGACCGTTCTGGGCTGCCCGGATCAATAAGGAACTGGCCAGGAACCGCCGGAACGCCGTTTAGGCACGGAGAGTCCTATAAAAACGGAAAGTCCCCTAAACAGGGAAGACCTTCAGACACGGAAAGCACGCCCAACGCGGCACGTGCATTAAACACAGCAGCCCGGCGGTTCGTTCACCGCCGGGCTGCTGTGTTTAGGTCCGGGACCGACTCCGGGCGGGGTGGGCCGCCGAAGTACGACGAGGAATCAGGACGGGTACTGCCCGCGGCGCACCAGGGGCTTGGGCAGCCGAAGCTTGCGGAACTGCAGCGAACGCATGGAGCCGTACCAGACGGTGCCACGCTCAACTTCGCCGAATTTCTCGGCAAGGCGCTTGCGGAGCTTGCGGGACAGGATGAACACGTCCACGAAAACGGCGAGGAACATCACCCAGAAGCCGCCCAGCACGTAAATCATCATGTCGCTGTTGGCAGGCACTACGAGGGAGATGATGACGAACAACAAGGCGCCGAACATGAGGTATTCGCCCAGGCTAATGCGGGCGTCAACGTAGTCACGGGCAAACCGCTTCTGCGGGCCCTTGTCGCGGAGCGGCAGGAACCGCTCGTCGCCGGTATCCAGTGCCTGGCGCATCTTCAGGCGCTGCTCCTGGGCGGCGGCACGTTCCGCTTCCTTGGAGGCCTTGCGGTCCTCCGGCACGAGGGGGCGCTTACGGGCCGCGACCTGTGCCTTGCGCTTGGGCGTGGGCGCGCCTTTGCCTGCTATTGCGGCTGCCTCGGCAGCCTGCTGGTCAACTACATCCTGCGCCGCTGGCGCTTCCTTTTTACGTCCGAACACCACAACAGAATACCTTGACGGGGTGTGCCCCCGGTCATGCCCGGGCGCCCGCGCAACGCCATGGCGGGGCAGCCGGTCGCCGCTGACGGCGATCTTTGTAGTGGCCTGTGACACAGGTAGTGTTTGGCCATGACTACATTCCCTGCGGCGACCCCGCAACAGTACGGCGCCGCCGTGGCCGGCGTTGACACCGACGCCCTGAGGGCCGCCGTTGACGCGGCCTTCGCCACCACGGTCGCTCAGCTGAAGGACCTGGTGGCCATACCCGGCATTGCCTGGGCCAGCTTTGACCCCGCCCCGCTGGACGCCAGCGCCGAGGCCGTGGCCAGCCTGGTGCGCGCGGCGGGCATCGCGGACGTCCGGATCCTGCGGTGCGACAAGGAGGACGGGACCCCCGGCGGGCCAGCCGTGGTGGCCCGCCGCGAGGCCGCGCCCGGCAAGCCGACCATTCTTCTCTACGCACACCACGACGTCCAGCCGCCGGGTGATCCGGCATTGTGGGAGTCCGACCCGTTTACCGCCGTCGAACGCAACGGGCGGCTCTACGGACGCGGCGCAGCCGACGACAAGGCCGGGATCATGGCCCACGTCGCCGCGTACGGCGCCGTCACCCAGGTGCTCGGTGAAGAATTCGGGCTGGGCGTCACTCTGTTCTTCGAAGGGGAGGAGGAGGCCGGTTCACCGACGTTCAGGACGTTCCTTGAAACCCACCGCGAACTGCTCCGCGCCGACGTCATCGTGGTGGCCGATTCCAGCAACTGGAAGGTGGGCGTGCCGGCACTGACCACCAGCCTGCGCGGACTGGTCGACGGCACCATCGAGGTGCAGGTCCTCGACCATGCCGTGCATTCGGGAATGTTCGGCGGGCCGGTACTCGATGCACCCACCCTGCTCTCGCGCCTGATCGCCACACTGCACGATGACGATGGCAGCGTGGCCATTGCGGGGCTGGTGAGCCGGGATGAAACCGCCGTGGATCTCACCGAGGAGGAGTACCGGGCGGATTCGTCAGTGCTTGACGGCGTGAAGCTGGCAGGCACGGGGACCATCGCCTCGCGCCTGTGGACCAAGCCGGCGCTTTCGATCATCGGCTTCGATGCGCCGTCCGTCAGCGTAGCGTCCAACACCCTGCTGCCCCGCGCCCGGGCCAAGTTCAGCCTGCGGCTGGCCCCCGGGCAGGACCCGGCGGAAGCCATGGAAGCGGTGCGCCGGCACGTGCAAACCCACGCGCCGTTCGGCGCCAAGGTGACCTTCACGCCGGGGGAGACCGGCAGCGCCTTCCAGACCGACACAGGCTCGGCAGCTGCCGGCACCGCCTTGTGGGCGCTCGGCGAGGCCTGGGGCGTTCCGGCCGTCGAAATGGGAATTGGCGGTTCGATTCCGTTCATCAGCGACCTGACCGAGCTGTATCCCGAGGTCCAGATTCTCGTCACGGGCGTGGAGGACCCCGATTCGAGGGCCCATTCTGCCAACGAGTCGCTGCACCTCGGGGACTTCCGTAACGCCGGGGTTGCCGAGGCCCTGCTCCTGGCACGGCTGAATTCAGAGGGTCTCGGCTAACTGACAGGCCTCGGAGGGAACAATGAAGAGCCCGGGAGGGTTACGCCTGAAGTTAGAGCTCCGCGCCGGATCGACGTAGCATGTAGCTATAGCCCGTACTGTTTCCGTAGGGGCAGGCACCGTGCAAGCGGGGCAGCCACAACCGTCGTTAGTAAGGTAGGCCAATGAGCACTACGACCAATGAAAACAGCACCGAACCCACCGGCACTGCCAGTGAGGAACTGGCGAGCCACGAGGTTCAGCTGACGGACGTTGCAGCAGGCAAGGTCCGCAGCCTCCTGGAGCAGGAAGGCCGCACCGATCTCCGCCTCCGCGTTGCCGTGCAGCCGGGCGGGTGCTCCGGCCTTATTTACCAGCTGTACTTCGATGAGCGCCTCCTTGAAGGCGACGCGGTGCGCGACTACGACGGCGTCGAGGTCGTCGTGGACAAGATGAGCGTGCCGTACCTCAGCGGTGCCAGCATCGACTTTGAAGACACCATCTCCAAGCAGGGCTTCACCATTGACAACCCGAATGCGGGCGGCTCATGCGCATGCGGTGATTCGTTCCACTAAAGGGTAAGTAAGCCCTTCCTGAACCTCTTGGCGGCGCCGGTGAAAACCGGCGCCGCCACACGGTGGGGACATGTGGGCGAAAACCTGCGGGGAGCGGTAAGCTCTACACCGAGTAGTAAAACTTTTAGTGTGCCCGGGAAGCTTTTTGCCGCCCTGGCAACAGCAACAAGTAGGAAGGGCCGTCTGTGAGTTCGCAGAACCGAACCGGCAGCCGACGCAAAACGATCACTACGATCACTGGCTTGGCAACTGCCGGCGCGTTGGTTTTGACTGGATGTTCGCCAGAGGTAGAGAAGGGGTGGCTGCCCACCGAGCGTGGCACCACCAATCACACTGACCGCATCATGGACCTCTGGGTCAACTCATGGATTGCCGCCCTCGTGGTGGGCATCATCACTTGGGGCCTGATCGTCTGGTGCCTCGTTGCCTACCGCCGCCGCAAGGGCACTGTGGGCTTCCCGCGGCAGACGAGCTTCAACCTGCCCCTTGAGGTCTTCTACCTGACGATCCCGCTCTTCATGGTCCTGGTGTTCTTCTACTTCACCGACCGTGACCAGCAGGCGATCGATGACCGCTCGCAGCCGGCCGACGTCGTAGTGGACGTCCGCGGCAAGCAGTGGGCATGGGACTTCAACTACAAAAAGGGCGACGTCATTACCGAGGACGTCCACGAAGCCGGGGTCCAGGCGCACCTGACGGGCAAGGAAGTGGACAAGGAGAAGCTCCCCACCCTCTACCTGCCGGTCAACAAGTCCGTTGACCTGGAACTGAACTCGCGCGACGTCATCCACTCCTTCTGGGTTCCTGCGTTCCTGCAGAAGAGGGACATGATCCCGGGCAAGACGAACTACATCCGGTTCACGCCCACCAAAGAGGGCACCTACGACGGCAAGTGCGCCGAGCTCTGCGGTGAGTACCACTCCGAAATGCTGTTCCGCGTCAAGGTTGTTTCCGAGTCTGAATTCCAGGCCCACATGAACCAGCTTCGCCAGGACGGCAACACGGGCCTGCTCGGCCCTGAGTATGACCGCAACCCGAACCTGAACGCTACGAAGTAAGGGAAGCGAAGTGGCTACTTACACCCAGACCCCCGGGATCCTCGAGGCTCCCGTAGTTCCCAAGTCCAAGGGACGCATCGTCGTCAACTGGATCACCTCCACCGACCACAAGACCATCGGGTACATGTACCTGATCGCGTCCTTCGTGTTCTTCTGCTTCGGCGGCGTGATGGCCCTGCTGATCCGCGCCGAGCTCTTCGAGCCTGGCATGCAGATCCTGCAGACCAAGGAGCAGTACAACCAGCTGTTCACCATGCACGGCACGGTGATGCTGCTGATGTTCGCCACCCCGCTGTTCGCCGGCTTTGCGAACGTGATCATGCCGCTGCAGATCGGTGCGCCGGACGTCGCGTTCCCCCGCCTGAACGCGCTGGCCTTCTGGTTCTTCCTGTTCGGCTCCACCATCGCCGTTTCCGGCTTCATCACCCCGCAGGGTGCTGCTTCCTTCGGCTGGTTCGCGTACGCACCGCTGTCCAACACCACCTTCAGCCCCGGCGTCGGCGGTGACCTGTGGGTCTTCGGCCTGGCACTGTCCGGCTTCGGCACCATCCTGGGCGCGGTCAACTTCATCACCACCATCATCTGCATGCGTGCCCCGGGCATGACCATGTGGCGCATGCCGATCTTCACCTGGAACACCCTGGTCACGGCCATCCTGGTCCTGATGGCGTTCCCGCCGCTGGCCGCCGCACTCTTCGCCCTCGGCGCGGACCGCCGCTTCGGCGCCCACATCTTCGACCCGGAGAACGGCGGCGCCGTCCTCTGGCAGCACCTGTTCTGGTTCTTCGGCCACCCCGAGGTGTACATCATCGCGCTGCCGTTCTTCGGCATCGTGTCCGAGATCTTCCCGGTCTTCAGCCGCAAGCCGATCTTCGGCTACAAGGGCCTGGTCTACGCGACCATCGCCATTGCCGCCCTGTCCGTGACCGTGTGGGCGCACCACATGTACGTCACCGGCTCCGTGCTGCTGCCGTTCTTCTCCTTCATGACCATGCTCATCGCGGTCCCCACCGGCGTAAAGTTCTTCAACTGGATCGGCACCATGTGGCGCGGTTCGCTGACGTTCGAGACCCCCATGCTGTGGAGCATCGGCTTCCTCATCACGTTCCTCTTCGGCGGCCTGACCGGCATCATCCTGGCTTCCCCGCCACTGGACTTCCACGTCTCCGACTCGTACTTCGTGGTGGCCCACTTCCACTACGTGGTGTTCGGCACCGTGGTGTTCGCGATGTTCGCCGGCTTCTACTTCTGGTGGCCGAAGTGGACGGGCAAGATGCTGAACGAGCGCCTCGGCAAGATCCACTTCTGGCTCCTGTTCCTGGGCTTCCACGGCACGTTCCTGATCCAGCACTGGCTCGGCGTCGAGGGCATGCCCCGCCGTTACGCCGACTACCTGGTCGAGGACAACTTCACCTGGATGAACCAGTTCTCCACCATCGCCTCGTTCGTCCTGGGTGCGTCCCTGATCCCGTTCTTCTGGAACGTGTACATCACCGCACGCAGCGCCGAGAAGGTTCAGGTCGACGATCCCTGGGGCTTCGGTGCCTCGCTTGAGTGGGCCACGTCCTGCCCGCCGCCGCGGCACAACTTCACGTCCCTGCCGCGCATCCGCTCGGAGCGTCCGGCCCTGGACCTGCACCACCCTGAGCTCTCCCAGTCACACACCGTTGAGTCGCCGGCACCTGCAGCAAGCGTGCTGGGCAACGCCGATCAGAAGGACACCGCGCAATGAGAATCGAGTCATGGATTTTTGGAGCAGGAGTCTTCTTCTTCGTTCCGGTTTCCATCATCTACGGCTTCCTCACCAACTGGTCTGAGTGGGTCGGCATCCTGGGCATCCTCCTCGTAGGCGGCCTCGCAGGCATGATCGGTGCCTACCTGGGCTTCACCGGCAAGCGCGTGGGCATGCGTCCCGAGGACCGTTCAGATGCCGAAATCCACGAAGGCGCCGGCGAGCAGGGGCACTTCAGCCCCTGGAGCTGGTGGCCGCTGGTCCTCGGCCTGTCCTGCGCCGCAGGATTCCTCGGCCTGGCCGTAGGCTTCTGGATCGTGTTCATCGCCGGTGGTATGGCGCTGGTGGCCCTCGTGGGCTGGGTCTACGAGTACAGCCGCGGAGACCACGCACACTAGCGTTTCTGTTCCATAAGAACGACGGCGGGCCCCACCTTTTGGTGGGGCCCGTCGTCGTTCTTCCTGTCTTTAAGCCGGGACTAGCTGGCCTTCTGCGACGCCAGCAGCTCCACGAGACCCGAGAGGGCCGCCTCAGCCTCACCGAGGCTCCTGCCAGCGGGCAGGGCTGATTCCTTGACTGCCAGCTCAACCTCGCAGCCGTAGTTGAAGTCGGCAGTCATGACCTCCAGCAGGGAGCGGGCATCCACGGCGTCAATGCCGTCCTTGCGGATGGTCACCGGTAAGCCTGTCTCCGTGACCGCGCGGACGAACACCGCTGCCGGCCTGGCGTGCAGGCCGATGGCCGCAGAAACGATTGCCTTACGAACGGGCAACTGGACTCCTTCGTCTTGGACGGGATGGCACATTAGGGGGGGAAGCCTCCGTCGTCTTTCCATTTGTTCGCCTTTAAGAATATCGGCCCCTGTGCCGCCACCCAGCCGGGGACAGGCCTGGTCTAGACCTGTGGCCGCGTTGGCTTACCCTTGAACTGTGAGCATGCAAGACAGGAGCGGCCCCCATGGCCGCTAACGTGGCCGGCATTGCCGGTGAAATCGACAGAACCAGCGGGACGCCGATCTACGTCCAGCTCCGTGAGATCCTCAGGAACTACATCGCGACGTCCTGCCCGCCCGGCTCGGCGTTACCGTCCGAACGGGACCTGGCCGAACGTTTCAGCCTGGCCCGGATGACGGTCCGCCAGGCCATCGACGCCCTGGTGGGGGAGGAAGTCATTGAGCGGGTGGTGGGCCTGGGCACCTTCGTTCGGAAACCGAAGCTGGACCTCCAGGTCAAGCTGACCTCCTACAGCGAGGAAATGCAGCGCCGCGGCATGGTGCCGGCGGCGAAGGTGCTTAGCTTTGAGCAGATCAACGCCAGCGCCTTTCTGGCGCGCGAACTGCAGCTGGAGGAGGGAACACCCCTGGTGCGCTTCCGGCGCCTCCTGCTGGCCGATAACGAGCCGATGAGCGTGGATGAGAACTTCATCCCGGCCCACCGGGTGCCCGGGCTGCTCGACGGCGAACCGCCCACCTCGCTCTACAACGTCCTAAGCGAACAGTTCGGCCTGGTCATGGAATGGGGCGAGGACATGATCGAGGCGACGGCCGCGTCACCCTCCACCGCCCGGCTGCTCAATGTAGAAATCGGAGCGCCCCTGCTGAAGATCCAGCGGCATGCCTTCGTCGCCCGGGCGATGGTTGACTACTCCGTGTCCTACTATCGGGCCGACCGGTACAAGCTCTGGGTGCCGCTGCAGCGGCCCGGAGTACGGCCCACCCGCAACTACGCGTCGGGTTACCGGCAGCAGTAGCCAAGCCGGCTGCTGCCTGTGTCAAAAGCGTCTGTTCTGAGACACAGATAAGGCCCGGTCCTGGCGGACCGGGCCTTATCTGTGTACTGCTTTGGCAAAGCGCTGCTGCCTAACGGCCCAGCTCTTTAGTGGCTGAGGGTCTTCTGTCCCTCGCCGGCTTCAACGGCCTCGTGGTGGCCGTGGCTGGCTTCCAGCTCGGCGGGCGTTGCCGGAGCAACCCGGTCCTCGAAGAACCAGCGGGACAGCTTGGCGCGGCGGTTTTCCTTGCGGGTCACCACACCGTGCTCGTTAGGCTCGGCCGGAAGCGGTGCGGGCGACTCGAAGCCAACAAGCTTGTAGCGCTTGTACTCGTCGAGCGGAGCGTGCACCTCAATGAACTCGCCGTGCGGGAGGCGGACGATACGTCCGGTCTCGCGGCCGTGGAGGGCGATTTCCCGGTCCTTGCGCTGCAGGGCCAGGGCCACGCGCTTGGTAACGACGAACGCGATGACCGGTCCGAGGAAGAACAGAGCGCGCAGCCAGTAGGTGACGTCGTTCAGTGCCACGTGGAAGTGCGTTGCAATGAGGTCGGAGCTGGCGGCGGCCCACATGACGCAGTAGAACGTGAAGCCGGCCATACCGATCGCCGTACGCGTGGGAGCGTTGCGGGGACGGTCCAGGACGTGGTGCTCGCGGTTGTCCTTGGTAATCCAGCGCTCGATCCACGGGTAGGTGAACAGCACGGTGAACACGAGCCCTGCGGGAACGAGTGCCGGGAGCAGGACGTTCAGCGTAAGCACGTAGCCGAAGATGACGTATTCGAAGTGGAAGTCGCTGATCACACCGGGCATGAGGCGCAGTGCGCCGTCAACCCAGCCGATGTACCAGTCAGGCTGGGTGCCTGCGGACACCGGGGAGGGGTCGTACGGGCCGTAGTTCCAGATCGGGTTGATGGTGAAGAACGCAGCCATGAGGGCGACGACACCGAACACGATGAAGAAGAAGCCGCCGGCCTTCGCAGCGTAGACCGGGCCCAGCGGGTAGCCAACGACATTGCGGTCGTTGCGCCCCGGGCCGGGGTACTGCGTGTGCTTGTGCACGACAACCATGAAGAGGTGCACCACGATCATGAGCAGGATCAGTGCCGGAACGAGCAGGATGTGCAGCGTGTAGAGGCGGCTGATGATGACCGTTCCGGGGAACTCGCCACCGAACAGGAAGAACGAGATGTAGGTGCCGATCACGGGGATCGACTTGATCACGCCGTCGATGATGCGCAGGCCGTTACCGGACAGCAGGTCATCGGGGAGGGAGTAACCGGTGAAGCCGGCAGCCATGGCCAGGATCAGCAGGACACCGCCCACCACCCAGTTCATCTCGCGGGGCTTGCGGAACGCACCGGTGAAGAACACACGGAGCATGTGCACTGCGACGGAGGCCACGAACAGCAGCGCTGCCCAGTGGTGGACCTGGCGCATGAACAGGCCGCCGCGGACGTCGAAGGAGATGTCCAGCGAGGAGCTGTAGGCCACGGACATTTCAACGTTCTTCAGCGGCGTGTAGGAGCCGGCGTAGTGCGTCTCCGCCATGGACGGATCGAAGAAGAACGTCAGGAACGTGCCGGACATGAGCAGGATGACGAAGGAGTACAGCGCCACCTCGCCAAACATGAAGGACCAGTGGTCCGGGAATACCTTGCGGCCGAATTCGCGGAGGATTCCAGACCCGCCGACGCGCTCGTCGACGAAGTCAGTGAAACGTCCGACTTTGGTGTTGGCTACGTAGGCGGGGGCTTCAGCTGTTGATGCTGCGCTCATGCTCATCACGCTCCCAGTAACTTGGTCCTACAGGTTCTTTGAAGTCGCTGGTGGCGACCAGGTAGCCCTCATCGTCAACTGCGATGGGCAGCTGGGGGAGCGGGCGGCTGGCCGGGCCGAAGATAACCTTGCATTCCTGGGTCAGGTCGAAGGTTGACTGGTGGCACGGGCACAGCAGGTGGTGCGTCTGCTGCTCGTAGAGGGCAACAGGGCAACCGACGTGGGTGCAGATCTTGGAGTAGGCAACGATGCCGTTGTAGCCCCAGTTTTCGCGTCCCGCGGAGGGGTTCAGCGAGGCGGGGTCGAGGCGCATCAGCAGAACGACGGCCTTGGCCTTTTCGTTCAGCTTGCCTTCGTGCAGTTCGTTGAGGCCCTCCGGGATGACGTGGAAGGCGGAACCGATGGTGACATCCGAGGCCTTGATGGGGGTTCCATCGGGGTCGCGGGTCAGGCGCTTGAGCTTGCCGTCCTGCGGGGCCCACATGGTGTGCGCCAGCTTGTCGTCAGGGCGCGGTCCGAGGTCACCGAAGATGGCGATGGCCGGCAGGGGTGCCAGTGCCACAGCGCCAAGCAGGGTGTTCCGGATGAGGGGACGGCGCTTGATGCCCGTTTCCTCGACGATGTCGTCAACGATGCGGACCGCAGCCTGGCGGTCGTCCTCCGTGCGGATCGCGTGGCGTTCCTCGGAGACTTCGTGGTCCGGCATCAGGGCCTTGGCCCAGTGCACGATACCGGTGCCGATGCCCAGCATGGCGAACGCCGTGCCAAGGCCGAGCAGCGCATTCTGCAGCCGGATGGTGGCAATGCTGGAGTCGTCTCCCAGGTCGATGGCGAAGTACGCCACCAGGAAGACCACGGTGCCAATGACTGAGGTTGCGAACAGAGCGGCAACCTGCCGTTCTGCCCGCTTGGCGGCCTTCGGGTCCGTGTCAGCCAGGCGCAAGCGGTGCGGGGGAATTCCAGGATCCTGGAATTTCTCCACCTCATGCTGACCAGCCGTAGCTACGGTGCCCGAGTGGTTCGGACTGCCGTCACTATGGTTGCCCATGATTCGCCTCATCCTTCTCTCGTCTCGGCCTTTGCCGAGTTATGTTCAGTTCCAAACCTGCTGTGCTATCAGCAGGACATTCTTGTTGTGCCTGGGTTGGCTAGGACGTGCGGGACGTCAGCCAGATGGTGAAGGCGATGATGACGCCCAGGCCGGCGATCCATACGAACAGGCCCTCAGAAACAGGACCAAGTGCACCCAGGTCTGCGCCGCCCGGGGAGCCGTTGGCTTCAATCTGCTTCAGGAAGGTAATGATGTCGCGCTTGCCTTCGGGGGAGATGTTCGAGTCGTTGAACACCGGCATGTTCTGCGGTCCGGTGGCCATTGCTTCGTAGATGTGCTTGCCGGAGACGTCGGCCAGGGCCGGGGCGAACTTGCCGCGGGTCAGTGCACCGCCCGCTGCTGCAGCGTTGTGGCACATGGCGCAGTTCACGCGGAACAGCTCGCCACCTTCGGCGGCGTTGCCCTTCTCATCGAGGTATTCCTCGGCCGGGATGGCCGGACCTGCGCCCAGCGACGCTACGTAAGCAGAGAGCTGGTGGGTCTGGGTGTCGTTGAACTGGGCCGGCTTCTTGTAGGCCTGGGGTCCGTTCATCTGCATGGGCATGCGTCCGGTGCCGACCTGGAAGTCAACAGCGGCGGCGCCGACGCCAACCAGTGAGGGACCATCCTGCGTTCCGCTGGCACCCATGCCATGGCAGGTGGCGCAGTTGGCTTCGAAGAGCTTCTCGCCTTCCTGTGTATCGCTGGCGGTGAACTCTGCAGTGCTGGCTTTGGCCTCGTTGACGGAGGTGGCAACGGCGTACAGCCCACCAGTGAGGAGGAGGCCCATCAACAGCAGGGCTATTGCTGCCAGTGGGTGACGTCGCTTCTGCGAGAGTGCCTTCACGTGGTGGTTCCTTTATTCGATCGTGCGTCGGCTCCGTGAGCCGCTTCTTGAAATTCGTTCTCTTGGGAAAGAGGGAGAAAAGCCTGGGCTACTTGAGGACGTAGATGACCAGGAAGAGGCCAATCCACACGACGTCCACGAAGTGCCAGTAGTAAGAGGTGACAATTGCCGAGGTCGCCTCGAAGTGACCGAACTTCTTGGCGGCGAAGGAGCGGCCCATGATGAGCAGGAATGCGACCAGGCCGCCGATGACGTGCAGGCCGTGGAAGCCGGTGGTCATGTAGAAGGCGGAGCCGTAGGCGTTGGAGGACAGCGACACGTGCTCAGAGACCAGCATGGCGTATTCCGTGGTCTGGCCGGCAACGAAGAACGCACCCATCAGGAAGGTGAGGGTGAACCATTCGTTCATGCCCCAGCGGGTGAACTGGAGCGGCCCGCCGCTGCGTCGCGGCTGGAGCCTTTCGGCGGCAAAAACGCCCATCTGGCAGGTGAAGGAACTTGCCACGAGGACGATCGTGTTAACAAGCGCAAAGGGGAAGTTGAGCTTGGCCGTCTCTTCCGCCCACATCTGGCCCGAAGTGGACCGGAGTGTGAAGTACATGGCGAAGAGGCCTGCGAAGAACATCAACTCGCTGGAGAGCCAGACGACGGTTCCAACGGAGACCATATTCGGGCGGTTCAGCGTGGGGTGCGCAGGGGTACTGGGGGCATGGGTCGCAGATGTCACATAGACATTATGTCTGTAAAACTTCGGCTTGCCCAACGCAAACCGCCTTTTGCGGAGACTTTTTCTACAAAGACGCGAAATCGCGCTGAAAAGTTCCTGGGGACGTTCATATTCGTCTTAGCGACGGGCGCCTCGATAGCATCAGGAGGTGACTTCACAGGTATCGGCACCGGCGGCAGGCAACACCTGGCCGCGCCTCATCTCGGCACTGTTGAACGGCGAACACCTGAGCGCGGACAGTACGTCATGGGCCATGGACACCATCATGTCGGGTGCCGCCACACCCGTCCAGATCGCCGGTTTCCTGGTGGCCTTGCGCGCCAAGGGTGAGACCGTGGAGGAGATCGCAGGCCTCGTGGATGCCATGGTGTCCCATGCCAATCCGATCTCCATCTCCGGTGAAAAACTGGACATCGTGGGCACCGGGGGTGACCAACTCAACACTGTGAACATCTCCACCATGGCCGCGCTGGTCTGTGCCGGAGCGGGCGCAAAAGTCGTTAAGCACGGCAACCGGGCGGCGTCGTCGTCGTCCGGATCGGCGGACGTCCTGGAAGCGCTGGGGGTGCGGCTCGACCTGCCCATAGCCGACGTTGCCCGGAACGCCGAGGAAGCGGGCATCACCTTCTGCTTCGCCCAGGTCTTCCACCCATCCTTCCGGCACACGGCGGTTCCCCGGCGTGAGCTCGCCATCCCCACAGCCTTCAACTTCCTGGGCCCCCTCACCAATCCCGCCCGGGTGCAGGCCTCCGCGGTAGGTGTGGCGAACGCCCGCATGGCGCCGCTGGTCGCTGGCGTCCTGGCGCGCCGCGGCAGCCGCGGGCTGGTGTTCCGGGGAAGCGACGGCCTGGACGAACTGACCACCACTGGACCCTCAACCGTGTGGGAGATCCGCGGCGGCGAGGTGGCCGAACAGACTTTTTCGCCCCAGGACCTGGGCATCCGTCAGGCGACGGTGGAGCAGCTTCGCGGCGGGGACGCGCAGGCGAATGCCGCCGTCGTCCGCAATGTCCTGGCCGGGGAAACCGGCCCGGTCAGGGACGCTGTCCTGCTGAACGCGGCGGCGGGCCTGGTGGCGTACGACCTTCAGGCCGACGGTCCGCTTACCGACCGGATGAAGCTTGCCCTGGACCGGGCGGCGGAATCCATTGGTTCCGGCGCAGCGGCCGCCGTCCTCGAGAAGTGGGTCAGCCTCTCGCAGGCATGAGCACCGGCAGCCTGACGCCTAACGATGAAGGGCCGGACACCTGCAGGTGCCCGGCCCTTCATCGCTGTTTAATGGGCTGCTATTCCTCGAACCCCAGCGCGAACGCGGCATCGAGGTCGTGCTGGGAGTAGGCGCGGAAAGCAATGTGGGTGGTGGTGTGCACGACGGCGGGCACCTTGGACAGTTTGTCGGCGATGACGTCTGCGAGGTCTTCGTGCTGCGCCACGCGTGCGACGGCGATCAGGTCCCATTCCCCGGTCACGGAGTAGACCTCGCTGATGCCCTCAATGGCCGAAATTTCCTCGGCCGTTTCGGGGATTCGCGAGGCGTCTGTCTTGATCAGGACGAATGCGGTGATCACTGTGAACCCTTCCGGATCTGTTGAGCTGTGCTGCCAGCCTAATACATGGGCAGGCCGGTTCATGGGTGGCCGGCCGCCGTGCCCCAGGCCGGGCGGCGGCCCGCAGGAGTCAGGCGCTGCGGCGTCCGCGCAGCCGGAGAAGTATGGCGACGATGAGGCGGTAGCCGAGGAGGAACACAGCAAGGCTCAGCAGGGCCACGATCACAAACGGCAGGACCACGGTCTGTCCCGTCAGGGCCCGCAGCGCCATTCCAATGGCTACGGCGCCGAGCCACACAGCCACCCCGGCCGGCCACAGCGCCAGGGGCCGCCGCCAGACCCGGAGCAGCAGCCAGGCGACGGCTGCGCCGGCCAGGAACGGCCAGGCAGTGGCCAGGATTCCCGTCACTGACTCGCCGCGTGCGTGGGCGTCGCGGCCAATGGCGGCAAAGACCAGAATGAGGATGAAATCGGCCACAGCCGCGGCTGCTGCGGAGGCCGGAACCGCCCGTGTTCCGGAACGGTCTGTCGTGGAAGGCATGCTTCCGAGCCTATCCGTTTTTGGCGGGTCTTGCCCCGGCGGGACTATGCCGTGACGATGTCAGTCAGAACCGATGTGCACTGCTGAAAAGGAGTCCTGTGAAGCTCACCCAGATCGCGCAGCATGCCGAAGACCTTGACCGGGCGGCGGGGTTTTACTCCACCCTGCTGGGCACCGCTCCGGCGGCGGTCTTCGAGCCGCCGGGACTGCTGTTCTTCGATCTCGACGGCGTCCGGCTCCTGCTGGAGCGGGGAGCGCCTACGTCGGTGATCTATCTCAGTGTCCCGGATGTTCGCTCCCGGGTGGCGGAACTGGAGGCCGCGGGAGTAGAAGTGGTCGCCGCGCCGCACGTGATCTTCCATCACGATGACGCTCGGCTCGGCCCGGCGGGCACGGACGAATGGATGGCATTCATCAGGGACAGTGAAGGGAACACCGTCGGCTTGGTGAGCCACACGCCCTGCGACGGTCCGTCCGCCTGACAGGGCAGAAAACGGTCGGGCAATCCCCCGGGGGAGCACGCGAACTTGTCCTGCCGCGGCCATTGTTCCCGGCAATCTGCGGGACTAGTCTCAGGGCGGAATGCTCAGGAAATTTCCGGGTGCCCGCGCCTGTCGGACGGGCTTCGGCCCCACGAACGAGGAGAGCGGCGTGCAGAAAATCACACCTTGCCTGTGGTTCGACAACCAGGCGGAGGAGGCGGCCGAATACTATGTGTCCGTCTTCGACAATGCCTCGATCACCAGCGTCTCACGGTTCTCCGAGGGCGGCCCCGGGCCGGCTGGCCAGGCCGTCGTCGTGGAATTTGAAATTGAGGGCCAGCCTTTTCAGGCATTGAACGGGGGCCCGGCGTTCTCCTTCACTGAGGCGGTGTCCTTCGTGGTGGACTGCGCCTCGCAGGAAGAGGTCGACCGCTACTGGAACACCCTTACGGACGGCGGGACCGAGAGTCAGTGCGGCTGGCTCAAGGACAGGTACGGCGTTTCTTGGCAGATAGTGCCGACGGTTCTCAGCGAGCTCATCAACGGGCCGGACCCCGCGGGCGCCCAGCGTGCGGTCCAAGCCATGCTGGGTATGCAGAAGCTGGAGATCGACGAACTCCAGCGGGCTTACGACGGCGGGTAGTCCCCGGCCAGCCGGCCCACCCCGGGACCCCAAGGTTTTCCCAAGAACCGTTACCGTATGGGCAGGGGAGACTTCTCGTGGGCCACGACGGCAACGGGATCCGCAGTCCGAAGGCCATAAAAATTGCCAGCGGGGCGGCCTTCATCACCGGCGACGCCCAAGGCACCACGGGCGGGATGTCCGCCAGGTTCGCCCAGCAGAAGTACGGCCGCTGGGAAACCAGGATGAGGACCACTGTGCGGGATGTGGAGTACCATCCCGTGGTGCTGCTGTGGCCCAATAACAACCAGTCACCGAACTGCGCCGAGGTTGACTATGCGGAGGCGCTGGGCAATCACAACATGATCAAGTTCAGCCTCCATTACGCCTGCACGCGGTCCAACTTTCAGACGCGGGCGGCCAGGAACCTCGACCTTACCCAGTGGCACAACTACGCCGTTGAGTGGACCCGGACCGGAATCACCGGCTACATCGACGGTGTCCCGTGGTTCATCGACACGAATCCGGCCCATTTGCCGACCGTGGGAATGCATCAGACGCTCCAGCTCGACTGGTTCCCGGACGGAACCGTTACCAATCAGACCCAGATGATCGTCGACTGGGTGCGCGTTTACCGGTAGCACCGGATCAGGAAGGTCTCCGGGGGACGACGGCGGGAGGTCCCGCCGTCGTCCGTATGTCAGTGGATGGCCTGGTAGGCCTTGACCCGCTGTTCCACCACGAGGTGGATGAGGGCGAAGACGCCGTCGTCATCGATGGCGGCGAATGCCGCGTCCAGGGCTGCCGGAACGTCCTTGTCCTCGGTGACAGTAATTCCGAAGCCGCCAAAGGCCGCGGCCATCATGCCGAAATTCGGATTCTTCAGCTGGGTGCCGGAGACGCGTTCGGGATAGTGCCGCTCCTGATGGGTCCGGATGGTGCCGTACTCCTGGTTGTCCATGACGATAACCAGAGGCGTGGCACCGTACTGGGCGGCGGTGGCCAGTTCCTGGCCGTTCATCAGAAACTCGCCGTCGCCGGCAATCGTGACCACGCGGCGCATTGGTTCCGCAAGTGACGCCGCGACGGCCGACGGGATCGAATAGCCCATCGAGCCGTTCCGGGCGCTGATCATGGACGCGTACCGGCGGGTGGGGAAGTATCGGTGGGCCCAGTTGGTGTGCTCGCCTGCCCCGAACGTCACCATGGCGTCCTCCGGCAGCCGGGGTACCAAATTTGCCATCAGGGTGTCCATCCTGGCCGGGCCCACAGCGGGAGTGGATGGGGGGAGCGCGGCGAATGCCTCCTGCTCGGCTCGCATCCGGCCTGTCCACGCCCTCCACTCCTCCTTCACCTGCAGGTCGATGCCGGCCAGGTCACGGACAAAGGCCTCGGGTTTGGCCAGGATCTGCCGCGAGACGGGACCCGACCGGCCCCGCAGTGAGGGGTCAATAGTGACCAGGAAGTTCTTCTTGCTCCAGTCCTGCCGGCAGACGAATCCGTCCGTAATCACGTCTCCCGGGACAGTGCCCACAAATACCAGAAGGTCGGTCTCCTCAAGCAGGTCGTAGGTGGGGCGCGGGCGGCCGTACCCGATGGGGCCAACATAGGACGGGGAATCGAAGGATACGGTACCCTGGGTGCGCCATTCCGCGGCGGCTGGAATCTGGTGCCGCTCCAGCCAGCCGGTCAGCTGGTCCGCTGCCGACTGGGTCCAGTCGTTGCCTCCGGTCACGAATAGCGGCTTGTTGGAAGTAGCGAGTGCAGCCTTGAGGGCCTCGGCGTCGCTGCTGCTCATGCCGCCGGCCGCCACCGGGATCGCCGGATGCAGCGTCGGATCAATCAATTGCCGGATGATGTCCTCCGGCAGGCCCACTACCACCGGCCCCGGCCGGCCGCTCATTGCGGCAAACATTGCTTCGGCCACGATCTCGGATGCCCGCTCCGCGTGGTCAAGGACCATGACGCGTTTGGCGCCGGTATCGAACCAGGCTTTGATGTCGAACTCCTGGAAGGCTTCGCGGTCCCGGTGCGCGAACGGAATCAGGCCCACGAACAGCAGCATCGGCGTCGAGTCCTGCCAGGCCGTGTGCAGTCCCACATGGGCGTTGGCTGCCCCGGGCCCCCGCGTGACCATCGCCACGCCGGGCAGCTGCTTCATTTTTCCGTCAGCCTCGGCCATGTACGCCGCCCCGCCCTCGTGCCGGCACACGATGGTTTCTATCTCGGAGCTGTGCAGGCCGTCCAATACGTCAAGGAAGCTTTCGCCGGGAACCACATAGGTGCGTTCCACGCCATGGGCCGCGAGCGAATCGACAATCACATGCCCGGCGGATTTCAGGGCCGCGCGCGGTGCCGCAGGCACGCTTTCGTGGCCAGTCTGGGGGAACTTTTGTTCTTGGGCCCGGCCCAGATCAGGCCGGATGTTGGTTGCGGTCAGGGTGGACTGAGACTCTGTTGTCATGTGCTTTCTTTGGCTAATCGGCGGGCGGGTACGTGGGAAGGTGCGGACGCTTATCTGATGGGCGTCGGGTTGGCGACGACGGGGGACATGCCGGTGAATCCTTCGCGGGCTTCGGCGATCTCGTGGATTCGTTTGCGGCAGGCGTACCAGCCGGCGGTCATGAGGGCGATGGCGATGAGGGTGGCGACCAGGGTCAGGGGTGAGTCGATGAAGACCATGACGAGGACGCCGACGAGGAAGAGCAGTGAGAGGTAGCCGGTGTAGGGTGCGCCGAACATGCGGAACGCGGGGCGTTTGAGCCATCCTTTGTCGGCCCAGCGTTTGAGCTGCATCTGGCACAGGACGATGGTGGCCCAGGTGACGATGATGCCTACGGAGGCGATGTTCAGGACGATCTCGAATGCCTGGGAGGGGACGAGGTAGTTCAGCGGGACGCCGAGCAGGGAGACCCCGGCGGTGATGGCGATGCCGCCGTAGGGGACGCCGGCTTTGTTCATGCGCTGGGCGAATTTGG